>CALCGM010000265.1 GCA_937900985.1 uncultured Planctomycetaceae bacterium
CGACGTCGTAGCCCCGCAGCGAGTAGAGCTGGATGCCCAGCGGGGCGGCAGGCTTCGCCGCGGCAGCGACGCGAGGGAGGAGCCCGGCGGCCACGGCAGCGGAGCCAGCAGCAACAAACGAACGGCGAGAGAGCGTGGAGCGAGCCATGGACCAAAGACCCCCGAAGACAACGTGAACCGTAACGTCGCAACTCCTGGCAGAGCCAGGAACGACCGGGCGTGTCTTCCCGCACGCCCGGCGATCATCATACCGTCGGCGAACGCCTGCGGCATGCCCTTGCTCAGGCTCCCTCGATCTCGAAGCCCTTGCGGCTTTCCCGGCTCAGAAAGCTATTGGCCTGCTCGTCACCCACGATCTGCCGGGCAGCAGGATCCCAGTCGAGGGGCCGGCCGAGCCGCATCGCGATGTTGCAGAGGTGGCAGATTTCCAGCATCCGGTTGTGGGTCCAAACGTCCGAGATCGGCTGCTTCCGCGATCGCATGCCCTCAATGAAGTTGGCGGTGTGGTTCACGCTCACCGGACCTCCATAGACCGCTTCGATCGCACCCTCGGGAAGCGGGTTGTCGGCGAGAGCCTCAACGGGCGCGCCCGTGATCTTGCCGCGGTTGACGAAGAACCGGCCCTTGGTGCCCTCAAACAGAATGCCGTTGTCACCTTCGCTGGTGATGATCATTTCCACATCGTTGGGCATGGCTGCCCGGATGCGGAAGTGCGTCGCCGCGTTGTAGCGATCATGGACCAACGGATGGCCGTCCTTGTAGTCGACCGGCAGGGTGTATTCGAGCGGCTCGATGCGGCTGGGGCCGGTGTCGCTCGCGGCAAGTGCCCAGCAGGCGATGTCGACATGGTGGGCTCCCCAGTCGGTCAGCTTGCCGCCGGAGTATTCATGCCAGTTGCGGAACGAGTAGTGGCAGTTGCTGTAGAGCGGCACCCCACCACCGTAGCCTTCCCGCAGCTGCGGAAGCGCCCGGTAGGGAACCGCTTCCGCCGGGCCGAGCCACCGGTCCCAGTCGAGGCCTGCGGGAACGGGGGCTTCGGGAATCTGCGGCGAGGGCTCCATGCCGTTGATGCCGCAGGTGACCTTCTTCACGGTGCCGATGCGGCCAGCATGGACGAGCGCCACCGCCTGCAGGAACCGCTGCTCTGATTCGGTCCGTTGCATGGTGCCCACCTGAAACACCCGGCCGGTTTCCTGCACCACCCGTTCGATCAGCTTGCCTTCGTCGATCGTGAGGGTCAGCGGCTTCTCGCAGTAGACGTCTTTGCCGGCCCGCATCGCCTCGACCGCGATCTTGGTGTGCCAGTGGTCCGGGGTGGCGATCATCACCGCGTCGATGTCATCCCGCTCAAGCACCTTGCGGTAGTCGTTGTAGCCGTCGGGCTTGCGGCCCTGGGCCTTCTCCACCCGGGCTCGGTTCTCCTCAAGCACCCCCGCATCGACGTCGGCGAGTGCTACGAAGTCGGCAAACTGGAATGACTTGCTGGTGATCGTCCAGCCCTGATTGCGGAGGCCGATCGTGGCAAACGTCGGGCGGTCGGAGGGAGCGGCGAGGGCCGTCAGCCGGCCTGAGGCCAGGCATGTGCCCGCTGCGGCGGCAGACAGGCCCTGGAGAAACCGGCGGCGAGACGGCGTGGCATGAGACATCGGTATGTTCCTCGTGATGGGCGGCGGTCGTGCACCGCTGGGCGTGATTGGTGGTGTGCGGACGCCACGGAGGGAGGGAAAAACGCTCGGCCGGCAGCGGCACCATCCCCCCAGGCGGCCTCGAAGGTATCCTAGTCCTAGGCGGACTGCCACCAACTGTTCCGGTCAGGGCTTCGTAGGCTTGTCCGAAGCAGCCGTTTCAATCCCCGAGGTGATTCATGGACTACCGTCGCGATGCTCGTGTGTGCTGTCATGTGTGGCTGGCCTTTTTTTTCCTGTTGGCAGCCGGTGGGCTGATGGCCATGCCGTCGGCAAGCTTCGCGGACGACGCGGATGCGGCGAGCAGCGAGGAATCGGGCACGGAGGAGGCGGCAGCCGCGACGAAAGCCGACGAGGCGGCTGCCGAGGCAGCAAAAACCGAGAAGCCTGCGAAGACTGAAAAAACCAAGATCGAGCGGATTGTGCTCTCGGGCACCTATGTGGACCTCGTGGGCCCGGCAGAGCTTGATCCACTCAGCCTGGTGATGGGCGATGGGCCGGGCCGGGGCAAGAGCTTCTACAAGCTCTGTGATTTCCTGGAAGAGCTTTCCAAGAAGGAGGATGTCGATCATGTGGTCTTCGACCTGTCGGCCAACTCACTGAGTTTGAATCTCGCGCAGCTTGATGAGCTGCTGCGGAGGATCGAACTCGTGAAGAAGGCGGGTAAGAAGCTGGCGGCCTGGCTGGAGAATCCCTCGCCGACCCACCTGGCGATTGCTGCTGCCTGCGACCATGTGGCGATGTCGGATTTTGGTGGCATCGACATGCCGTCGAAATCGCTGCAGTCGCTTTTCTACCGCGACGCGATGGACCTGCTGGGCGTGAAGGCGTCGGTGGTGCGAGCAGGCAACTTCAAGGGAGCCGTGGAGCCCTACCTCAACTCCGTGATGAGCGATCATCTCCGCGACCACTATCTCGACATGCTCGCCACGATGAACGACGCCGAAGTGTCGATGATCGCCAGAGGCCGTGGGCTGACGACCGAACAGGTTCGCGATCTCCAGAAGCAGCGGGTGCTCCTGCCGAAGGAGGCGCTGGCGGCGGGCATGGTGGATGAGCTTGCTCCCACCGGCACGCTGAAAACCACGATGGCACGCTGGGCCGGTGCTGAAGGGGAGGTGGACTGGATCGAAAAAGGCCGCACCGCTCGCAAAGAGATGTCGGTGTTTGAGCTGATGAGCAAGATGATGTCGGGCAGCTCGGGCAACAGTTCGCGGATCCGCAAGCCGTCGATCGCGGTGATGCACCTTTCGGGAACAATTGTCGACGGCACGAAGACGTCGGCAGGCTCGATCGTTTCAGGGCCGACGGTGAAGGCGATCCGCGAGCTGATCGACGACGAAAAGGTGGGAGGCGTGGTCGTGCGGGTCAACTCTCCTGGCGGATCGGCAACCGCCAGCGAGGCGATTCGCCAGGCCCTGCTCGAGCTCAAGGCGAAGAAGCCGGTTGTTGTCTCGATGGGAGAGATGGCCGCGTCTGGTGGCTACTGGGTGAGCTGCCTGGGGGTGCCTGTGTATGCCGAACGCGGCACGATCACCGGCTCGATCGGCGTTTTCTCGATGAAGCTCAGCTTCGGCTCGCTGATGAAGCGGGTGGGCGTGCACGTGGAAAACATTGCGCTTGATGAGGCCGCGGTGGCGTTTGCCCCCGACCGGGCCTGGAACGAAGACGACGAGGCCACGCTGCAGAAGACGATCGACGATGTCTATACGCGGTTTCTCGAGATTGTGGGTGAGTCGCGAGGGATCGAGGTTGAGCAGCTGCACGATCTCGCCGGAGGACGCGTCTGGTCAGGCACGCAGGCCAAGCAGCACGGCCTTGTCGATGAAATCGGTGGCCTCGATCACTGCCTCGCCGTGGTGGCCAAGAAGGCCGAACTCGACAGCTACGAGGTGGTGCATCGACCGCAGCTCTCGACTGGCCTCGACCTCTCGACGCTCCTTGGCGACTCGGATGAAGACCTGCGAGCGATCGGTATCTCTGCAACCGCGATTGACCTCTTAAAGAAGCGTGGACTCGCCACGGCCGTGCTTGAAGCCTTGCTTGGCGATGCCTTCGGGAGCGGTCAGTTTCGCCCCAGCGTGTGGGCGCTTGGCCCGGCGGATCTCTCGGTCCGCTGATCCTCTGGCAGACGGTGTGATTCCCAGGTGGATTGCCACTCGAGCCAGTCGATCGGCTCGACGGGCTGAGGGGTGGTCTGCCCTGAGCACGACTCGGTCGTCTGATCCGCGCCGCAGAGAACAGCAAGGCCGCTGAGGGCGAGCCGCAGGAGTTTTTCTCGCTCTGGGTCGAGCGTCGACATCCAGCCGTGCTCAACCAGGTCGCCAGTGATGCGGCCCTCCAGCTGCGCGATCGCGATCGTCAAAGGGATCGGGCCGAGAGAGGGGGCGGCGAAGCTCACGTGGATCCGGTTGGTCGCCAGCCGCACCTCCGCGACGCTGATCTCCGTCTGATGGAAGAGCCGGGTTCGCTTCAGCAGGCCGAGACACTCCGCTTTCGCCACGGCTTCGATGTCGCTGGCGAGCTCGGCCAGGGCTTCATCCGCCGGCACCATGCCCATCCCGGTTCGGTCGGCCCGCAGCTGCCGCCGCAGCTTGGCGTAGAGCTTTGGGATTGTTCCGGAGTGGAGCCCAGGAACGAGCAGCCGTCGCATCGTCTCGCCGTGGCTGCCGATCTGGATGGGCCGCAGCACCGGTGAGCGGTTGGCAGCGTAGAGCCGCCAGTTCTCTTTGAGTTCCCAGGCAAGAAAGCCAAACACGCCGGGCGTGGCTGTCGAAACAAACGTCACCACGGTCAGGGCGAGCCCTCGCTCCATGCCTGTGGCTGCCACCAGCTGGCCAGCCACCATCGGAATCATCGGGACAAGCAGCTTGTGGGAGACCGTGACCACCGGGAAGTGCTTGATCGGATTGAGCTGCGGCTCAATCAGGAGGGTCACGCAGAAGCGAATCACCCAGTCGACCGATGCCCAGAGGGTGGTCAGCACCGCCTTGATCGCCAGTGACCACCGCGATTCATCGGAGCGAAACCGCAGCTGCTCGTCGACGGCGTAGAGCATCCCTTCCAGGAAGTCCATCGCATGCCGGAAGAGGTCGACGATCCAGGTGAGCAGGCCCACGATCAGCGTGGCATGAATCTGCCGGATCGCTCGGCTGAGGGTTTCGAGCACCTGCTCTTCAATCAGGCGGCCGAGCGGAGAGTTGAGCACGCCAAGACTTGCAAAGAAGATGACTTCATTGAGCCATGGGTTGGAACGCGACAGCCAGCCACCTTCCTGCGGCACCATCAGCCAGACGATGAAGGTGAAGACCACCGGGCTGTAGAGGTAGCGGCGAAAAAAACGGACCGGTCGGCTGCGGAGGAAACGCTCCACCGACGGCATCCTGAGCAGCCGCTGCGGGAGGGCAAACATCAGGAAGGAGACGCCCTCGCCAATCGCCTGGGCGGTCTCGACCAGCTTTGTGCGAAACCTGGCCTGGTGCATCAGCAGCCAGAAGAAGACCCCCGTCAGCAGCACCGCGGTCTGGCTGTAGATCCGCACGGGCTCACCGAGGGTGTAGTCAGTCACCGGCTCGACAATGTGTTCCAGGCCGAGCCAGAAGATGAACGCGCCGCCAAACGGCAGCAGCACATGCAGCGTGAGCGTGCGGCCGAGCGGCACTCCGAAGGCGACGGCACTCAGCCGCTGCATCAAGGAGAGATAGGCGGGGGCGGCGGTGTAGGCGCCATCAAGATGCCGAGCCAGGCGACGATTGGCTTTCAGCAGCGGATCCCCCCACGCCAGTTCCCGCAAGCCCTGCAGGTCGTGGAGTTTCACCTGGCTGCGTGACACGGCATCCCGCACGTTGCCAAACGATTCAAATCCCCGATGAGCCACGTCATTGAGTAGCTCATCGACCAGCGTGTCGAAGGCGGCTTCCTCAACCAGCGAGCGGGGGGCCAGGCCGGCGGTCGACAGGCTGAGGCGGATGGCTGGAGACAGTCGGCTGCGGACGTTGGCGGCGGTGGTCTCGATCGCGGGGAGAAGCAGGGCGTTGCCTGCCTCAACCATGTCGGTTGAGAGATTGAGCGATGGCAAGCGACGCAGGGCGGCAGCAACATGCCGATGGATCAGGGCGGTCCGTTGACGTGGGAGCGGGCGGATCAGCCGTGTGCGGCCCAGGGTCACGGCCCAGGAGAGAAGCTGCGTGCGGTAGCTCTCCCGCTCGCTGTCGACGCAGATCTTTTGCAGATCAAACAGCAGCCGCGCTGCAGGCGACCAGGCGGATCCCTGAGCGGCCTCCACCAACGCCATCAGCAGGCTGCCGACATCGCTGGGGGTCGCCTCACCGAGCCCCAACGCTCGATCCAGCCTGCGGACAAGGCAGGCGGTGCGCCGGGCCAGGCCACGTCGGGTCCGCTCTGCGGCAACCGGATTGCCGTCAGCCAGACTGCCGAGTTTCCAGTGCAGTAGCGCAGCCCGCACG
>CALCGM010000266.1 GCA_937900985.1 uncultured Planctomycetaceae bacterium
GTTTGTCGCCAAACCGCTCAGCAGCCCAGCGAATCACCTCGCGGGGCTCGGCAGCTTCCAAGCGAGCACTAGCGGCAGCCAGCTCGTCAGCCAGGGCTGGAGGGGTGGCAATGGCAGTCATAACCGAATGTTTACCATGTTGGTCAACAAGAGCAAGTATGGTCGTCCTCGTCTGTTCATCGGGCATTGGAGGGATTGGGGTCAGAACTTCCGGAGCATCGGGCAGAAACCCCGCAGGCTGCCTGTTTTCCGCGAGCCGACCGGTCGTCGATGGTTGACGTACGTGGTGCGGGGGGTACTGTGCAGCCACACCACATGGGAGGAGGAAGCAGATGGCACGCACCGTGGCACTTGCGGTTGATTTAGGGGCATCCGGCGGCCGGGTCGTCTCCGGCGTCTTCGATGGCCGGCTGCTGGAACTCGAAGAGATTCACCGCTTCGAGAACGCGCCGGTGATGATGGGCGGCCAGCTCGTGTGGGATCTCGTGCGGCTCTGGCAGGAAGTGGTCGCAGGCCTGCGGATTGCCGGGCAGCGACACGGCCGCAGCGTGGCGAGCATCGGCGTCGACACCTGGGGCGTCGACTTTGGGTTTCTCGGTGCCGACGATGCCCTGCTCGCCAATCCCGTCTGCTACAGAGATGCCCGCAACGTCGGCATGCTCGCTGCGGCGGTCGAGCTCGTGCCCAAGGAAGAGATCTTTGCCGCGACCGGCCTGCAGTTCATGGAGATCAACTCCCTCTATCAGTTCTTGGCGCTCGTGCGGAGCCGCTCGAGCGTGCTCTCTGCAGCCGAGCGGATGCTGATGATCCCCGACATCTTCCACTGGCTGCTCTCGGGCGTGCGTTCCAACGAGCGGACCAACGCCTCCACGACGCAGTGTTTCGATCCTCAGACAGGTGATTGGGCGTTTGAGCTCGTCAAACGCCTCGGCATTCCGGAAAAGGTGTTTGGTCCGATCGTCGACCCCGGCACCGACCTGGGCTCCCTGCGGGCGGAGGTCGCCGAAGAGACGGGGCTTGCGGAGGCCCGGGTGGTGTTGCCAGGCACCCACGACACCGCCAGCGCCGTGGCCGCGGTGCCTGCCGCGTCGCCCCCCTCCGCTCGGCCCGACTGGTGCTACATCAGCCTCGGCACCTGGGCCTTGGTGGGCGCGGAGCTCGACCGGCCGCTGGTGACGCCCGAGTGCATGGCCCGCAACTTCACCAATGAAGCAGGTGTCTCAGGCACAACGAGGCTGTTGAAAAACATCTGCGGGCTCTGGCTCGTGCAGCAGTGCCGGGCTGGCTGGCAGCGGGCCGGCAAAGACTGGACCTGGGAACAGCTCACGAGACTGGCCGCGGAGGCCCCACCACTGGTAACGCTGATCGACCCCAACGATCCATCGCTTGTGGCTCCCGCTGATATGCCCGAGGCCCTCCGGGCGCTTGCCCGAGCCTCCGGCGAGCCGGTTCCGGAAACCACCGCAGCGGTCGTGCGAACGGCGCTGGAGAGCGTCGCCGCCGCCTGCCGCCGCACGGTCCGCGAGCTGGAGGAGCTGCTTGGCCGACAGCTCACCACGATCCATGTGGTGGGCGGCGGCGTGAAAAACGCCCTGCTCTGCCAGATGATCGCCGACGCCTGCGGCCGCGAAGTCGTGGCAGGCCCCGTCGAAGCAACCGCCATCGGCAACCTGCTCGTGCAGCTCACCGCCACAGGCAACGCCGTCG
>CALCGM010000267.1 GCA_937900985.1 uncultured Planctomycetaceae bacterium
GGTGAACGGTATCCATCGTCGTCGAAACAAGCGGTCGAGCTGGTAGAGCGCGGACTTGAGACCACGAGCCCTTAGGCATGCCGCTCGCTGATCACGTGTGTGGTCCGGCAGCGAGTGCCCGGGACGAGGCCTGAGCGAATCAGGCCTGCGAGGTGGTCTGCTGTGGGCCTTTGGCTGTGAGCCATCGGCCCGGTCGATCGATGCCCAGCGGGTTTCTCTCAGCGCGGCCTTCGGCAACAAACCGCTGGAAGACCGCAGGCGTTCTTCATTTTTTCTCGTTCTGAAACAGATCCATGCCACGCACACCTCCAACGCGATCCGCGAGTCCGTCGCGAAGCCGACAGCGGCTGACGTCGCGTCGGCTGCGTGGGCCGCTCGCCAGCAACGCCCGCAGAAGGGTGGCCCGGCGAGCACGACGGCGTCGCGTGTGGCTCTTCCACTCTGCTCCCGAGGGTCGTGAGCACTGGTCTCGCGACTCCCGCGACGATGCGGCGGATGTGCAGCCGTCATGTGGAAAGGCCTGGTCGACGCGGCCGCGTTTCAGCTGCCAACGCCGTTAGCAGACCGTGGAACACGTCTGCCGCCGCAGGATGCGGTGATCAGCGCCCCCCTAAAAACCTCGGCTTTCTGGGGCGTCGCTTAAGTGGAAAAAGGCCATGGATGGCTTTCTTCACGGACAGTTCGTCACGCTGGTCGATGCCCGGCAAAGCCACGCTCCCATGTGGTCGAGCGTCTGCCTACGCGAGCCGCGGCAGCATCCGATCGGCCTCGTGCAGAACGATCAGGCTTTCGGCGGACGTCGCGAGCCTGGCAACATCCTCGGCGGAGGCTGCGTGGCCGATGTCGAGGCTTTCGACCGCCGCTTCATCGAGGTCGCTGGCGAGCACCAGCCGCCGCGAGCCGAGGGAGCGGGCGAGCTGGCGGGTGAGCATGGCGTCACGAATCAGGGCGACGTCGCTGCTGCGGACGGCCTCTTTGACCAGCGGCTCGACGCCCACTCCTTGCCGCCAGCGAGTGAACACGATACCGGGCTCTTCGCTCAGTCGGCTGACCACGCAGACCGTGCCGTCGGGATAGGTGACCCGGGAGGCGGCTGCCGCGGCGCGAACCACGGCCTCAAGGCCTGCGTGCGGGTCTGAGAGCGTGGTCATCGCCACCTCGGCTGCTCGGGCGAGCCGGGGCGTCCAGGCCCTCGCAGCCCGCCGAGCGGCGGCCGTCACGCCGGGCTCCATGCCGAACGAGGCCTCAGCCAGGGAGTTGCCACAGCCGGGAACTGCCCGCAGTTCGGCGATCACGCCCAGCTGCCAGAGCACCTCCTGGGCAGCGGTCTTCCAGGCCCGGTGGCTGCCGCGGGGACGCATCGCGAGGGATCGCGCGAGCGTCTCGGAGGCGGCCCGTCGTGAGAAGGCAGGCCAGAGCTCGCCTTCGGTTGCTCGCCCGCCAACTGCTGCGTTCCAGCCGAAGGAGCCCACGCTCACCACCACATCGGCATCGACCAGCGGTCGGGCGATGTATCGCGGATTCGCCTCGTCGTCTGCCATCAGATACGACGTGTCGACATCGTTGCCGGGATCAAAGATCGAGGTGTTGGCACCCGGCACCACCGGCTTCAGCCGGTTTGTCCAGAGTCGCAGCACCTCAAGGCGGTCGGGCGGAGCGCCCGCTGAGGCCAGGGTCGACACCACGGCCTCAAGCAGGGCCTGTTCCTCGGGAATGTCGTCGGCCACCGCCACAACGATCCGGTCTCCCTCGACGACATGCTCAACCAGCGGTGGGCCGTCGGCTGGCTGGGTGAGGGCGTCGGCAACCCGCTGTGCGACATCGGCCGCTGCCATGCCAGCCGGCCCGCGGCACTCGGCCGCCAGCGAACCGGGGCGAAGGGACAGCCGAAAGGGTTCGTCGTGCCCGGCGTTGAGTTCGATGGTGTCTGAAGGTGTGGTCGGCATGATCTTTCCAGGCAGCATACGCGTTGGTCGGCGGGAGGTCATCGGTGTTGCGGAATGACCCGGGCAACCGTCACGGTCGGATATTTCTGCGATCGATTCCATGCCGTTTCTGCGTCTCGCCGAAGAGACCTCCAGAGGGCTTGTGCCTTCTCACGCGACACGACCCGCTTACGGGCATTTCAAGGACGTTGCCATGCGCCACCGTCAGGTTTCTCACTGTCTCTGTGCGAAGGTGTTGAAGGCGTCCGTCATGCGGTCTGTGGTCGTGGCAGCGGTGCTCGGCAGCGTGGCTTCCGCCCAAGGTCGGGAGCGACGGGATGAGGCGACGGCATTGAACTGGCAGTCGCCGGTTGTCCGGCAGACGGCTGGATATGCCGAGCGGGATGTCGCTCCCTCACGGCAGGCAATGCCGCCCCGCGATGCGTCAACGCGGATTGCCATGAGCGACGGCGAGATCGTCATGGATGGCGGCATGATGATGTTTGACGAAGACTCCGGGTTTTCCGGGGCCGCCGGTATCAGCGGAGGCGCGATCACCGAGCCCTGCACCACCTGCCGCACGCCCCCTTGGCATGGAAACGTGGCGCCGCCGGCATACTGCGGCCCCGGCCAGTGTGGCCCTGCGTGTGATCCATGCGACCCGTGCCAGCCCTGTGATCCCTGTGATCGCCCCTCTCGTCGGTCCTGCTTCCCGAGGCTGCAGGCGCTCTTCGGCGAAGGCTACCTCGCCTCGCCGATCCCTCCCTGCGAGCCTCGGTGCCGTCACTGCGGAGCGGCAGTGCCAGTCGGCTTCTGACGGCTTCGGTGAGCATGCGGAGTTGGCTCGCTCACGAGGCGTGTGGGCGAGTCAGGGCGTCCAGAGTCGGCCGACGGCCAGCATGCCGATCGTCACGCAGGCTGCCCCGGCCACGTCGAGAATGGCACCAGCCCGCACCATGTCGGCCAGCGGCACACGACCTGATCCATAGACGATCGCATTGCAGGGTGTGCTCACCGGCATCATGAAGCCGAGGCTTGCCGCGAAGGTGGCCGCAAGGGCTGCCGGGAGCGGATCAGCGCCAACCGCCGTCGCGAGGGCAAGCCCCACCGGCACGACCATGTTGGCGCTGGCGGTGTTGCTCGTGAACTCGCTGGTGATCGCGGCCACGAGCGCCGCAGCCGCGATAAGCGTGATGCCGCCGCCCTCCGGGATCAGCCCGGTGATGGAGCGGCCAAGGCCGTCGGCGAGGCCTGTGGTGAAGGAGAGCTCGCCCAGGGCCATGCCGCCGCCGTAGAGCAGGATCACACCCCAGTCGATCTTTGCGGCCTGCTCCCAGCTGAGCACCCGCGTGCCGTTGCCTCCAGGCAGAATGAACAGCGCGATGGCTCCCAGGAGCGCCGCCACCCCCTCGGGAACCCGTGAGGCGAGCAGGGCCGTCGCGGGATGCTCCTTGCCCACCACAAGAGCGAGCACCCCTGGTGCCACCCACAGGGATACGGTGAGGGCAAAGGCGGTCGCAGCCGACCGCTGCCCAGTCGTCCAGCGTCCGAGCGTCTGCCGCTGGGCGTGCACGTAGGCCGTCACCCCTTCAAGCCGCGAAACACCGGCGGGAAAGAGGCTCGTGGCCACAACCACCACAACCCCGAGCATGGCGATCGTCAGGGGCACGCCGAGCAGGCACCAGGAGAAGAAGCTGATGTCGATCGCCAGCTGCTTCTCGATGAAGGCCAGGCCAATCAGGTTGGGGGGCGTGCCGATGGGGGTGGCCAGGCCGCCGATCGATGAGGCGAAGGCCACCACCAGGAGGAGGCCGGTGGCAAAGCGTGGGTTGAGCCGGCGACCACCTTCCCCCTGATCCGCCTGCTCGATTGCCGCCAGGATGCCGCTGACAATCGCAAACATCATGGCGGTCGTTGCGGTGTTGGAGATCACCCCGCTGGTCACACCGCAGACGATCGCCACGGCCGCCATGATCCGCTTGGGATGCTCTCCCACCCAGGGCTGGGCCAGCACGGCATACGCCAGTCGCCGGTCGAGGCCATGCACCCGGATTGCCTCGGCGAGCATGAAGGAGCCGATAAACAGGAAGATGAGCGGCTGCGCAAACGGCCGAAAAACCTCCTTCGCGGGGCCAACGCCCGTGATCACGCAGGCTGCGACGCCCGCAAGCGCCGTCACCGGCAGCGGCAGCGACTCGCTGACCCACAGCACGACCACTGCCGCGAGCACGCTCGCCAGCCGGTGAGCCTCAAGCGGCAGGCCGCCTTCGCCCGTGGAGAGCGGGGCCAGCGCCACCCCCACCGCAGCCGCGACGGCGATCCCCAAGGAGATCGCCAGTCGCGTCGCGTTTGGAAAGGTGCCTGGCAACAGTCTGCCTGCGGGCGAGAGGAACTACTTGCCGTGCTTGAGAGCCGCCTGGCCTGCCGCCAGCCGAGCCACCGGCACGCGGTAGGGCGAGCAGCTGACGTAGTCGAGGCCGATCTGGTGGCAGAAGACCACCGAGTGGGGCTCGCCACCATGCTCGCCGCAGATGCCGAGCTTGATGTCTGGCCGCGTTTCCTGGCCTCGCTCAACGCCGATCTTCATCAGCTGGCCGACGCCGGTGGTGTCGATCGACGCAAACGGGTTTGCCTTCACGATGCCCATCTCGGTGTACATCGGCAGGAAGGTCGCCGAGTCGTCACGGCTCATGCCGAGGCAGGTCTGCGTGAGGTCGTTGGTGCCGAACGAGAAGAACTCGGCCGTCTCAGCGATCTCGTTGGCCGTGAGCGCCCCGCGGGGGATCTCGATCATCGTGCCGACGAGATACTTGATCTTCTGGCCCGTCTCCTGCTGCACCTGCTTGGCGACCGCGTGCACGATCTCCACCTGGTTGTCGAGCTCCTTCTTAAAGCCGACCAGCGGAATCATGATCTCCGGCTTCACCTTGATGCCGTCTTTCTGCACCTTGGCAGCGGCCTCAAACACCGCCCGGGCCTGCATCTCGGAGATCTCCGGGTAGGAGATGCCCAAGCGGCAGCCACGATGGCCGAGCATCGGGTTGAACTCGTGCAGGGCAGCCACCCGCTTGGCCACCGCCGAGGTGGAGATGCCGAGCTTGGCAGCGAGCTCCTTCTGGGCGTTGGTGTCGTGTGGCACGAACTCGTGCAGCGGCGGGTCGAGGAAGCGGATCGTGGCGGGCCGGCCCTCGAGCGCCCGGAAGATGCCCTCGAAGTCTTCCCGCTGGTAGGGCAGGAGCTTGGCGAGTGCCTCACGGCGGGTCTCGATGTTCTCAGCGAGGATCATCTCCCGCATCGCATCGATGCGGTCGCCTTCGAAGAACATGTGCTCGGTCCGGGTCAGGCCGATGCCTTCGGCGCCGAAGGCGATCGCCTGCCGCACCTGCTCGGGCGTGTCGGCGTTGGTCCGGATGCCGAGGCGACGGTACTTGTCGGCCAGCTTCATCACGAACGAGAAGTACTGGTAGACCTCGGAGTCTTCCGGCTTCATCGTGCCGCTGACGAGCACCTGCTTGAGCTCGCTGTCGGCGGTGTCGATGGCACCGGCGAAGACCTCACCGGTGGAGCCGTTGATCGAGATCGCATCGCCTTCCTTGAGGGTTTTGCCAGCACAGCTGAGCGTTCCCTTGGCGTAGTCGATCTGGATCTCGCCGGCACCTGCCACGCAGACCTTGCCCATCTGGCGGGCGACGAGAGCGGCATGGCTGGAAACACCACCGCGGCTGGTGAGGATGCCCTCGGCCGCAATCATGCCTCGCAGGTCTTCCGGGCTCGTTTCGATCCGGGCCAAGACAACGCTCTGCCCCTTGGCACCGAGCTGCTCAGCCTTTTCGGCCGTAAACACCAGCTGCCCGGAGGCGGCACCTGGGCCAGCGGGGAGGCCTGCAGTCAGCAGCCGGCCTTCCTTGCCCGCCGCCTGATAGGCCTTGCGGTCGAAGATCGGGGCAAGCAGCTGCGAGAGGGCATCCGGATCCGCTGAGAGGATCGCGTGCTCTGGGGTCATCAGCTTCTGCTTGACCATGTCGTGGGCGATCTTCACGTAGGCCAGAGCCGTCCGCTTGCCGTTGCGGGTTTGAAGCATGTAGAGCTTCTTCTTCTCAACGGTGAACTCGAAGTCCTGGACGTCGCCAAACTTCTTCTCCAGCGTTGCCCGCACCTTCTCCAGCTCCTTGTAGGTGCTGGCAAAGCCGGGATCGTGGGCCATCTCGGCGACGGGCTTCGGGGTTCGCACGCCGGCAACCACGTCTTCGCCTTGGGCGTTGATGAGATACTCACCGTAGAACACGTCTTCGCCGGTGGCGGGGTCGCGGGTGAACGCCACGCCAGTGGCACAGTCGTCGCCCATGTTGCCAAAGACCATCGCCTGCACGTTGACGGCGGTGCCCCACTCGTCGGGGATCTTGTACTTGCGGCGGTAGAGGATCGCCCGCTCGTTCATCCAGCTGCCGAAGACGGCGCCGACCGCACCGATCAGCTGCTCCATCGGATCCTGGGGGAACTCCTTGCCGGTCCGCTGCTTGATCAGCTGCTGGTAGCGCTTGATCAGCTCGCGGAGATGCTCTTCGGTCAGGTCGAGGTCTTCGGTGATGCCGAGCTGATGCTTCAGCCCGTCCATCACCTCTTCGAACGGCTCGTGCTCGTTCTCGTGCACCTTCTGCACTCCCATCACCACGTCGCCATACATCTGGATGAAGCGGCGGTAGGAGTCGTAGGCAAAGCGGCCGTTGCCGGTGGCTTCGGCGAGCCCGACAACCGTCTCGTTGTTGAGACCGAGGTTGAGGATCGTGTCCATCATGCCCGGCATGCTGTCGCGGGCACCGGAGCGAACGCTCACCAGCAGTGTGTTGGAAGGATCCCCAAACTTCTTGCCGGTCTCTTTCTCGATCAGCTTGACGTTGGCCGCGATCTGAGCCTCGAGACCCTCAGGAAACTTCTTCTTCGACGTGTAGAAGTCGACGCAGCAGTCGGTGGTGATCGTGAAGCCGGGAGGCACCGGCAGGCCGATCTTGGTCATCTGCGCGAGGTTTGCACCCTTGCCACCGAGGAGATCCCGCAGCGTGCCATCGCCGTCGCACTTCTTTGCACCGAAGAAGTAGATCATCTTGCCGGCCTTCGCCTTGGCAGCCTTGACAGACTTTGTTGGCTTCTTGGCGGACTTGCCGGTTCCCTTGGACGCCTTGCGAGCGGTTTTGGCCATTGGAAGAAACGTTCCTCTCGAGAGATCAGAAACAGGTGAACTTGGACGGAAACACGCGGCTTTTTCTGGCAGAGCCGCGGCACCACCGATTCATCGGCGCGCACCGTTGGCTCGTGCAGAAAAACCGGCAAACTTTCCGCAGACTGTAGAGTCGCGGCAGGGCGACCGTCAACGGCCCACCCTGCTGTGGCGTTGCGGCGGTGAAGTTCGCAGCGTCCACACACCCGAACTATAATTCACCGTTTTTCACGATGCTGGATTTATGAGGATTTTACCTGGTGCGTTTCCTGGCCCGGACCCCGCGAGCAGCTGAAGACCCATCCCGCGGGCGGTCGGTGCTGCCGCCAGAGTCGTTCGTGGTGTTTGGGCTCCTGTGGCTCGCAGTTGTGCAGGCAGCGGTCTCCCGCGGGGAAGGGCTGCCGCTCGACTTCAACCGCGACATCCGCCCGATTCTCTCCCGCAACTGCTTTGCCTGTCACGGACCAGACGAGCACGATCGCCAGGCGGGCCTGCGGCTCGACGATCCTGCAGCAGCCGCGGCTGAGCTCGAGAGCGGTCTGCGGGCGATTGTGCCGGGGGCACCGCAGCGCAGCGAGCTCGTCGCCCGCATTCGCGAGCAGGATCCCGATCTCGTGATGCCGCCGCCGGAGAGCCGCCACGTGCTCGACGAGGCCCAAAAGCAGCTGCTTGAGCGGTGGATTGC
>CALCGM010000268.1 GCA_937900985.1 uncultured Planctomycetaceae bacterium
CCGCGCTCGCACCACCACCGCCTGGGTCGCTCCGTCACCACGTGCTGGCCGCCGTGGGTGAAAGGCTCGATGCCAGCAGCGCAACCAACAGCCGGAGCTGCCCACCTGAAGGTGAGCCGGTGTGGGGAGTGCTCGCCGGAGCCTGCGCCGTTGCCCTGACCCTCACCGTGGCCCCGTGGATCTCCATGCCATCGCCTGCTGTTCAAAGGCCGGTATTCAGCGGGCTGCCGCAGGAGCTCCTAGACGGCCGCGTTGCCGACATTTCCCAGCAGCGCAATCAGCTGCTGCAGTCACTGGCATCCACGGAACGGTTGCCTGTCCCAGTCCAGACAGGCAGTCGATTGGCACTTGAGTCCGCAGCAGGAACAACGCTGCGGCCTCTTGATCTCCCCAAGATCCTCAACGGCCCTCTCTGAATCGTGTCGACAGGATCACGATCCTCTTTCAAAACGGCTCTCATCGCATTCCCCTTTGGAGCACTGCCCCATGGCCTACCTGCTTTTTTTCTTGGCAGCCCTCTCGGCGGGGCTGACCTGGGCGGCCCTGTCTATCGCGGCGGCAGCGCGGGTTCAGCCGGGATGGCGGTCGCAGCTGCTGACTGCTGCTGGCACAGTCATTCCGCTGGTGGCCTGGCTGCCCTGGCTGGGGATCACGGCCGTGCTGGCCTTCGGCCTTGCCGGGCCTCGGCTGGAGACCAACTGGTTTCCGCAGGTGGTCACCGTGGTGGTAGCGACGCTCATCGGCTCGGTCTGGATGGCGGTGGCCGGGCTTCGCAGCGACCGGATGACGGGTGAGCCTATGGCACGCGCCTGGCCGCTTGGCAGGCTCGCGATGGCCTTTGTGGCTTCGAAGCTGGCTGCGGCCTGCGTGTTGCTTGCGCTGGAGCAGCAGGTGGTGTCACAGGCGCAGTTCCTGCGGATTGAGGTCGCGAACCTGATGCAAAACAACCTCCCTCCACAGGTCAGTGATGCCGACAATGCCGCGCCGCTCTATGTGCGTGCCTTCGCCAACCTGGAGAGTGACGGCGACTTCAGAGCAGTCGAGCAGCTCCTTGCCGACAACGAGCCTGGCCTGTTGGATCATCCGCTGGTCGCCGAGTCGCTTGCACGACATACGGAAACCCTCGCCCTGCTTGAGCAGGCAGCCTCCCGCGATGTCTGCCGCTTCACCCGCGACTGGACGCGGCCCTCATTCGCCATGCTCCTGCCGGAAATCCAGGCGATGCGACGCGCCGCTCGGCTGGTTGCGCTCGCCGCCCGGCATGATGCGGCGAGCGGCAAGCCGGCCGCGGCGCTCGCCAAGGCAGAGATGCTCGGCGCCTTCGCTCAGCATGCCGCCAGCGAGCCGCTCCTGATCACGATGCTGGTGGGCTTTGCTCTCGATGCAGTCGCTGATCAAACACTCGCCGACGTGCTGCCGGCTCTCACCGCCCAGGAAGCCGAGCTGCTTGCCCCGCTCACCCTTCCCGACATCACGCTGGCCATGCCACGAGCCTTCTTTGGGGAAGAGGCCTTCGGGCTGGCCGTGTTTGCCGATGTGATTGCGGGCAGCAACAAGGCCACCTCCAAGCTCTCTGGCGGCGATGCAGGCTCGGCCATCGGTATCGTCGCCGGCCAAAACTCACCGATTGGCTCCCTCTTCCGCGTTTTTCTCATCCCCGCCGACCTCGCAGGCTACCGCGGCACCATGCACAAGTTTCAACAGCTGGCGAGCCGACCAGAGCCTTCTTCCTGGCTCCGCGATGCCGCGTCGACGTTGAACACCAAACTGCAAGAGTCGCCCCCAGGCATTCTCTGCACGCTGATCTTTCCGGCGCTCTCGAGCGTGTTTGATGCAGGCTTCCGCGAGCACGCGAAAAACGCCTGCCAGGAGGTCCTGATCGCGGCCACTCGCCAGCGGCTGGCCACCGGATCGCTGCCAAGGGCTCTTGAGGAAATCGAGCCGCAGTGGCTCCCGCTGCCCCCTGGCGATCCCTTCACCGGAACGAGCCTCACCGACCGTGAACCGCTCCATTACCGGCTCGACGAGCAGGGGCTCTCCGTCTGGTCGGTTGGTCCCAACGGCCAAGACAACGGTGGCCCTGAGCCCCAACATGGCGACTCGCCCAACCGGAACAACGACGACATCGGCCTCACGATGTCAGCTGCTTGCAGCGGGGAGTAGGTAACAACTCCCACCTCGGCACGCAGGTGTTGTCGCGCACACTGAATACGACAAACGCATTCCGTGATGCTGTCGAAGAGACCGCCCCCCGATGCCAGCCTCCTTTCCTGCAACCTGATGGCCCTGTTGGCTCAGGCGGCAGGCAGGTCGAAGTCGCCCGTCTTGTCTCGCCACACACAGTGGATGTGGTTGGCAATGTTGCCTTCGGCGTCGGGCTGCACGTTGACAAACTCGATCATGAAGGTCGCTCCTTCGATGCGGTAGAAGTGGCCCACGCCCGGCTCAAAAGCCCCGGCCCAAGCGAAGTGGATGCCATCCCAGCCACCTTCGGCCTGCTCGATCAGGCTCAGCCGCTCGCCCGCGACCTCTTCGGGCATCGTCGAGCAGTAGACCTTCACGAGCCGCTCCAGCAGCGATTTCGCTGTTCCAGGAAGCTCCGCGTAAGTGATCCCCACGAGCGGCTCCTGCGGAGCCTGCGGCTCACCAGCTGCCCGGATCTCCTTGAATGCCTCCTCGGCAATCACCGCCTTGGCCAGCGCATCCCCCTTGAGTGTGTTCACCAGCTCAAAGGCAAGCATCTCCTCATCGCGGAGCACCTGGGTGCCTTCTTTCGGAAGCCCCTCGAGGCTGCCTTTCACGACCGCCGGATTGGCGCCCATAAACTGCGGCGTGGTGTCGACGAGCCGGCCGTCGCGGACGGTGAAGTTGTAGGAGAGATGGTGGCCTTCAATCGAAAGGCCCCAGGCGCCGGTCTCTGCCGGCGTGCCGAAGATCGTGAAGTAGTACCGCAGCGGGTCACGAAGATTCGCCCCCTTGCCCGCTTCGTGCACGTTGAGGATGCCTTCAAGCTGCATGATCGTGGTCGACTTCGCATAGCCGAGCTCGGAAAGGGCCGACCGCAGCAGCCGCCGGGCCGCCTTCTGCTGAGCCTCGGTCATATCACGTAGCTGCACGCCCTTGCGGTCGTTCTTCGGAATAAAGTGCCAGCCGACGCGGGCGTCATCGCCGAAGCCCTTGGTGGCCAGGGCCCGCTGCTCGTCGTCGAGCGTGTCGAGCCAGGCAGCAGCCGCTGCAGCCATCGTGTCGGCTGCGCCGCCGCGGAGCCGCGCCACAAGCGTTCCGGCTGCCAGCCCGCACGCGACAGCAACCAACAGAATCCGCAGAGATGGCGAACGGAGCGTGAAGACGGGCAGACGCATGGGTGAACCTCGCTGAAGAACTCGGGGGCTGAAGAAACTCGGGGCTGAAGAAAGTCCGTCGATCGGGAGTGGCTGGGCATGCCGGAGCTGCCTGCATCACTCGTGGTGATCCGCCCCCGGATCCCGATCGTGGTGCGCCTGATCAAGATGCACATGCACGTTGGGACAGACATGAAAATACCTGCCCCAGGCCTCATCCGACACCCCCGCGGCGTCGAGATAGAGGCTCCAGAGGTCTGGACGGCGTTCGAGCACGGCCAGGCCCGCATCACCGATCTCGACATCGATCAGGTGCAAAAACCGCAGCTTCGGCAGGCTCACCACCGCCTCACAGACCGCCGCTCCGGTGAGCTGCTCGCCACCCAGCCGCAGGCTGCGCAGGTTGGGGAGGGCCGCCAACGCCTTCACGCCTTCTGCGGTGCAGGCTGCATGAGGAAGGTTGATGTCCCGCAACGATGTGCAGCGAGCAACCGCCGCAAACCCGGCATCGGTCAGCGGCGACTGCCTGGCCACAAGCTTCGTGAGTGAGGAAAACGCCGTGAGTCGCTCTGCGGCAGCGTCATCAAGACCGCCACCCGCAACCACAAGTTCCTCAAGGCCTACAGCCCCTGCGAGCACATCCCACTGGTCGAGAGAGAGAGGCTCCGTCGCCTCGATCCGCCGCGTCTTCCCATCCCGCACGGCCTGCACCCGATCGGCAAAGCTGGGCAGATTTTCTTCTCCAGTTCCGCTGGCGGGAGACTCACGCCCACTTCGGCCGCACCCCGCCATGAAGAGAAGCCCGATCGCGATCGTCACCGCACCCCATGTAAACTGGCGAATGAGAAGTTGCTGATGACGTCCACCGTACGCCGTGATGGTCCTTTCCGGATGTTTTTCTTCTCGAGAGAAGAGCCCCGACCTCACGTCCACATCGCTCATCCCGATGGTGAAGCCAAGTTTTGGCTTCAGCCCGAGATTGCTCTCGCGACCAGCGTTGGCATGCCGCCGCATGTGGTGGCAGCGGCAGAAAAACTGGTTCACACCCACTCGAAGGAGATCCTGGATGCCTGGCACCGACACTTTCCCAGCTGAGGTGAGCCATGTCTCCACGCATGGCCTGTGGCTCCTCCTCGGCGAAGAGGAACTCTGCCTGCCCTTCGACGCTTTCCCGTGGTTTCGCAATGCCACGATCGCTCAACTCCACTCGATCGAGCGGCCGACGGAAAACCATCTCTACTGGCCCGAACTCGACATCGACCTCTCGATCACATCGATTCGTAATCCCTGTGCCTACCCGCTCATCGCCAGGATGGACTGACAACTTGCCAACTGATCACGCGATGATCTCGTGGATCGGATCGACATGCTCCACGCCGACGAGCTTCTGGTCGAGGCCGCCGAAGAAGTAGGAGAGACGGTTGGGGTCGAGGCCCATCAGCTGCAGCACCGTCGCATGCAGGCTCTTCACATGGAAGCCGGCCTTGTCGCCATTGCCATGCCCCGGCCCAGGCGAGATCGCGGCCGCGCCGAGCTCGTCAGTCTCGCCAACGCTCACGCCGCCTTTGATGCCACCGCCGGCAGCCCACATCGTAAAGCCGAAGGCGTTGTGATCCCGGCCGGTGCCCTCGGCATACTCGGCCGTCGGCTGGCGGCCAAACTCACCGCCCCAGATGACGAGTGTCTCATCAAGCAGCCCGCGACGATCGAGGTCTTCCAGCAGCGCCGCGACCGGCTGGTCGGTGTTGCCCGCGTGAAACTCATGGTTTTTCACCAGATCACCATGGGCATCCCAGTTGTCGTCGTTGTGGGCGCCGCCGGAGTAGAGCTGGATAAACCGCACGCCCCGCTCCACGAGACGCCGGGCGAGCAGGCACCGCTTGCCAAAGTCGGCAGTCCGCGGGTTTTCCAGGCCGTAAAGGGCCTTGGTCTCCTCGGTCTCCTGGGCGAGATCGACCGCCTCGGGGGCATGCTCCTGCATCTTCCAGGCAAGCTCATACGAGGCGATGCGGGCGGCAAGCTCGGAGTTGTCGCCGCGGGAGAGCAGGTGGGCGGTGTTGGCATCTCGCAGGGCATCGAGCATCGCCCTTTGGGCTTCCAGCGGCATGTCGTCCGGAGGAGCGAGGTCGAGGATCGGGTCTCCCTTGCTCCGCAGCAGCGTGCCCTGGTAGGTCGCCGGCATGTAGCCGCTCGACCAGTTCTTCGCCCCTGAAATCGGCCCGCCGGTGGGGTCGAGCATCACCACGAAGCCAGGCAGATTCTCATTCACACTCCCGAGGCCGTAGTTGACCCAGGAGCCGAGGCAGGGCGCCCCCGACTGGATCTTGCCGGAGTTCATCTGCAGCATCGCCGAGCCGTGGATCGGCGAATCGGCGGTCATGCCGTTAAGGAAGGCGATCTTGTCGACGTGGCCGGCGAGGTGCGGAAACAGCTCGCTCACCCACTTGCCGCACTCGCCATACTGCTTGAACTTCCACTTCGGCCCGACCACACGGCCCTCATTCTTCTCACCGCCACGCCCCTTGGTCTTCACCGGGATCGTCTTGCCGTCGAGCGGATAGAGCTCGGGCTTGTAGTCGAAGGTGTCGACATGGCTCGGCCCCCCATACATGAAGAGGAAGATCACGCTCTTCGCCTTGGGGGCAAACATCGGTGGCTTGGCCGCGAGTGGATTGGCAAAGGGCGTGCCGGTGGCCGCATGCGTCTGCGCAGTAAAGAAACCGCCGTCGAGCAGGCCCGAGAGAGCCAGGCCCGTAAACGACGCTCCCGCCTCCCAGAAAAACTCACGACGGGTGCGGCCGCAGAAACTTCCACGGGGCTGGGGGATGGCGCTACGCATGGTGTTGCTCCGCTTCTTTCATGGTCAGTCGAGGTACACAAACTCGTTGAGGTTGAGCACCATCAAACAGTAGATCTCGAGAGCCCGGCTGGGATGGACGCCATCGGTTGCCTCGAGGGTGTTGATCAGCTCCACACCGCGGGCCACCTCCTCATCGGTCGCCGGCCGGACCAGGGCGATCTCGATGGCCCGTCGCACCATCGCTGGCACATCGACAGCGTCGTGGTCACCCGCCTCTTTCCGCACCCGCTCGGCAAACACCTTCGCCTGCTTCTGCAGAAACACGCCGTTCATCATCCCCAGGGCCTGCGTCGGCTGCGTGGTCACAAACCGCACCGGGCAGGTGGTGTCGGTGTCGGCAAGGTCGAAGTCGGCCAGGATCGGCGTGAGCAGCGACCGCTTCACATGGGCGTAGATGCTCCGCCTGGCCCGCTCCTCGGGTGGTGAATCGCCCCAGCCGCTGCCCGGCCGCGACTGCGTGGCCATCACCTCAGGAGGAATCTCCGGATACATCGATGGACCAAACATCGCTTCATTGAACGCCCCGGTGGCCACATGAATCGAGTCGCGAATCTCTTCCGCTGCCAGCCGCCGCATGTCAAACCGCCACAGGCTGTCGTTGAGCGGATCGGCCGCCAGGCCCTCGGCCACCGCAGCAGAGCTCGCCCGGTAGGCCTGCGACATCAGGATCCGCTTGTGGATCGGCTTGAGCTGCCAGCCGGCATCGATCAGCTCGCAGGCGAGCCAGTCGAGCAGTTCTGGATGCGTGGGCGGGTCGCCGGCGAAGCCAAAGTTGCTCGCGCTGCGGACGATGCCCCGGCCGAAGTGATGCTGCCAGAGCCGGTTGACGATCACCCGTGCGGTCAGCGGATTCTCAGGCGAGCCGATCCACTCCGCGAGCGCCAGCCGCCGACCGGTCGACTCGCCATCGGCCGGCGGCACGATCTCGGGCTGCGGCGGATCGAGCACCTCGAGAAAGGCCGGCTGCACGAGGCTCTCCGGCGTTGGCTCGGCATGGGGATTGCCGCGATAAAAGACATATGTCTCGGGGGCC
>CALCGM010000269.1 GCA_937900985.1 uncultured Planctomycetaceae bacterium
GGTTGCCCCGCGTACCGCTGGTCTGGTGAAACCGCTGATACCGCTCAAGCGGATAGGTGAGGTTGGCCGGCCAGCCTGAGCTGTCGGCACCGGCCACCAGCTCCTCCTTGGTGGTCAGCGGCCAGGCCTGCAGCTCTTCGAGCGACTCCAGCGGATGCGGGAGATCGCCACACTTTTCGGCATAGAAGCGGTTGGCCGGCAGGATCTCCGCCAGTAGGGCATTGAGCCGCTCAAGCTTGTTGCGGTCGAGGTCGGCGCGGGTGAATGGCTCGTGGGCAGGTCTCATGGCCCCATTATGCGCGGCGATGGCCTTCAGAAACCGCCGGGCTGGTTGGGGCCACCGGAGGGCGGCACATAGCCGGGAGGTGGGAAGTTTTGCGGGGGCGGCAGCTGCTGCTGCTGCTGCGGCGGGAGCACCATCGGCGGAGGAATCGGCTGGGCGGGCACCGGCGGAGGCAGGCCCGGCCGCGATGCGGCGGGCAGCGGTGCTGCTGCCGGGGGCGTTGCTGCTCCCGGCAGCGAGCGAGCCGAGGCCCGCGACTGCTCGCCGCGGGCGACGACCTGCTCCGGCGGTGTCGAGGCTGCTGGCACCATCGTCAGGCTGACATGCCGTTCGTCACGGATCTCGCCGGGCCAGATGTTTTCGGTGACGAAGTCGATCGGGAAGATCTGATACCACGGCATGGGCACGGGCTGCCGAACCGTGAGCGTTTCATAGCCATCCTTGACGAGGCGGATTTTTCGGGTGCCGTAGTAGACAAAGTCGGTCGAGACGGGTGTGTTGCCGATCTCGTAGTCGTCGACGTAGACGAGGGCACCGGGAGGGTCGCTGCGGATCGTCATCCGACGCTGCACGCACCCAGCCGTCGTGCATGCGATCAGCAGCCAGCAGGCTGCCCAGGCAGTTCGCCGGGACGTGCGGCCGTATTTTGCGAGGAGGGCTCGCAGCATGGTTGGGGCTCCGCGTGCGAGGAGATCGGGCTCGGGGGCTGCAGGGCGGCAGACGATACCGAGACAAGGCACGGGTTTCCAGACCGATGGAAGGGCCGTTTCCGCCGGAATTCTTCGGGAATGATGTATCGCACGGCCTTCGAGCCATCGCTAGACTCAAGCGATCAGAACCCAACTGGCACAACGCCGTCGTTCTGGTGAGAGAGACCCAGGGGCGGTTCCCTGCAGACCGTCTTCGCGGCCTGCGAAGGGGGGCCGCAGTACGACCTGAGAGCACGCGAACGTGGCAAGGCCCGGGCGTGGCTTGGGTTGAGAGCCGGACAGGGGCCCGAGCGTGGATAGCGGCACGACACTCCAGCACCACGATCTCAGTGATGTCGGCTGCCGGCGTGCCAACAACCAAGACTCCTGGTGCGTGCATCCCCCCGTCAGCTCCCAGCAGTATCGGCAGCGTGGCTGGCTGCTGATGGTGGCAGACGGGATGGGGGCTCACGCCGCTGGGGAGCTTGCCAGTGGCATCGCGGTCCGAGAGGTGCCCACGCAGTATCAGAGGATGGCCGGTCGGTCGCCGCCGCTGGCGCTGCGAGAGAGTTTCAAACGGGTCAATGCGGAGATCTACACCCGCGGAGAAGCCGAGCCCGAATACCACGGCATGGGAACGACCTGCACGGCGCTCGCCATCCTGCCGCGGGGGGCGGTGGTGGCCCATGTCGGCGACAGCCGCTGCTACCGCATTCGCAACGACGTGATCGATCAGCTCACCTTTGACCATTCGCTGGTCTGGGAACTCGAGTTTTCCAATCAGGTCTCTCGCG
>CALCGM010000270.1 GCA_937900985.1 uncultured Planctomycetaceae bacterium
CTGTCGGACCACCGGGTGGACGAGCCTGATCCACTTCGAGCAACGCAGCTCGCGAGAAAAATAGCGGGGGCTGGGGGCATCGTCTGCGTGGCGGGGAGTTTCTTTTTGGCTGCTGAAGTCCGCCGGATGATCCTCAGCGACGCCCCGTCGGCCAGCCTGACGACTCGGCATCGTGATCCGGATCCCCGGTAAGCGGTCTGGTGCAGCAGCCGGCTGTTTTCTAGTGTTCGCGACCCGCGGACTCATCGGACGGGTTCGCACAGCGGCATGCACGGCAGATGAGGAACTTCCATGGCTGGCCGAAAACAGCGGGCGTCTTCCAAATCGGACTCGGCAGAGGCCATCAAGCCTCTGATCGTGCTGATCCTGCTCGGCACGATCCTCTACGGCGGCTATTCGGTCATCCAAAAGGGCCGGAATGACGGTGAAAACGAGCGTGCCGCTGCTGGTGGCGATGCGCCGTTGTTTGATCCAGCCGTCGAGGAGGCCCCGTCGGTCACGATGCCGCCAGCGGCGACCACGGTCCCGCTGGCTGTCGATCCGCCGCCGTCACCGGCGGCAGCAGCTGCTGTGGCACCGGCCGCTCCCATGACCCCCACAACGCCGCCTCCGTTCACGCCGCCTCCGTTCTCCGGCAGCGAGCCCCTCGTCTCTCCTGGGCCCACCTATGTTGCCGGCCGAGAGGGCCCTCCCCCGACGGCGGTGCCGGAAGACCTCGCCGTTTCTGATCCCGCCGGGCAGCTGAGCCGAGGCGACGCAGGAGCCGATCTTGCCGAGGTCCCACCCCCCGCGTCGTTCCCCGACGTTGAGGCCAACGGCATGCTCGGCAGCACGACCGGGGCCGCCGCCCAGCGAGCTGCCTTCACGGCCGATTGGGACGAGGCCCACGACCAGCTCGCCGCGGGCAGGTATGCAGAGGCTCTGGCCCTGCTTTCCACCTGGTACAACGACGCCGACCTCGCCTTCGAGGAAAATCAGCGGCTCGAGGATCTGCTCGGTCAGCTCGCTGGCACGGTGATCTATTCCCAGAAAGACCTGCTGATGCCGCCGCATGTCGTTGGGGCTGGCGAAACACTTCCAGCGATTGCCGCTCCTCTCGGGGTGAACTGGCAGCTGCTGGCAAAGATCAACGGGATTCCGCAGCCGGATGGATTGATTCCGGGTGAATCGCTGAAAGTGCTGCGGGGTCCGTTTGACGCCGACGTGAGCCTCTCGAGGCGGCGGCTGACGCTCCGGCTCACCGGCAACTACGCCGGCAGTTTCCCGATGGCCGTGGGGGAAGCGGTCGCTGCTCGAGACGGAGAGTCGCTGGCGGTGGTGGCGATTCAGCGTGGGGGGCTCTCAGCCGCAGGCCCGGTGCAGCAGGCCTCGTTTGAAATCCCCGATCCTTCCCAGTCGGCCGATCCTGCCATTCGGCTGGAGGGCGACCTGATGATCGTCGCCTCCGAGGATCCCGCCGAGATGGCCCATGAGCCTCCGGCGACTCATCTGATCGTCTCCAGGGCCCACCTGGCCGACCTGCTCGACATTCTCACGCCGTCGTCCCGCGTGACCATCGGCCGCTGACGTGGGTCGGCTACGGACCGCAGCATGGGGTAGGCTTCTCACACGCCGCTGGAGACCGTCCGTTCGGTCCTGGCGACGCGGACCGAGCCACGAGCCCCCTCTGCTGCCATGCCCGAAAACCTGATTGCTCGCCTGCACGGCGAACTTTCCCGCGCCACCCACATCGATCCCCACTCCCACATCGAGCCCCGGGCGGCGGCGGCGACGGGGCTTGCCGACATTCTCGGCTACCACTATTTCACCGAGCTGGCCCATTCTGCCGGGGTGCCTCGCGAGCGGATCGAGGGAGAAGGCGTGGCTCCCGATGCCCGCCTCGATGCCGTCGTGTCCGGGCTGGAGCGGTTTTCCAACACGGTGCAGCACTCCTGGCTGCTGCGGATCGCTCGCGATCTCTTCGGCTGGGAGGCCCAGACGATCACGCCCGACAACTGGCGAACGCTCGACGCCACCGTTCGCCAGCGGGCAGGCGAGCCGGGCTGGGCAGACAGTGTGCTGGAAAAAAGCCACATCGAGGCGGTGTTTCTCACCAACGATTTCGATGATCCACTCGAGGGCTTCGATACCAGCCGCTACGTCCCCTGCCTGCGGGTTGACGAACTGGTGTTTCACACGGGCAAGCCCGGCGTCATCGACCGCTTGGCCGCCACCGCCGGCATCGAAGTGGCCTCGTCGGGTCAGCTGACCGAAGCCCTTGGCCGCGTCGCCGCCCGCTTCCGCGACCGCGGCGCCAAGGCGGCAGCCATCTCGCTGCCACCAGGCTTCCGGCCACAGGAGGTTGAGCAGGCTGCGTTTGCACGAAGCGTTGAGGCCGTGCTCCGCGACGGCCTGAATGCCGACGCCGGCCACCGGAGCATCGTCTCGCAGGGTGTCTTCTGGCATGTGGCCCGCTGCTGTCGTGAGCAGCAGCTGCCCTTTGACCTGATGATCGGCGTGCGGCGGGGCGTCTACCCCGGCGGCGTCTATCAGGGCCAAGACCTCCTCGATGGCCGGCTCTCCCTGGCAGACTACGCCGACCTCTTCAACGCCTTCCCAGACGTGATCTTCCCCGTCTCGGTGCTCTCTCATCCGCTCAACCACGAGCTGGTGAGCTTCGCCTGGATCTTCCCCAACGTCCTGCCATTCGGCCACTGGTGGTATGCCAACACCCCGGCGGTCATCGAGCGGGATCTCGAACAGCGGCTCGAGGCGGTTCCCCGCACGAAGCTCCTGGGCTACTACAGCGACATGTACAAGCTGGAGTTTGGCTACCCAAAGTTCGCGATGTATCGCGAGGTGCTCGCCCGCGTGCTTGCCAAGCGGTTTGTGGTCGAACGCCGCTGGAGCGAAGAAGCCGCGGTCGATCTCGGCCTCGATCTGCTCGTCCGCAACCCACGACGGGTGTTTTACGGCGAGTCGGCCTGACCGCTTCCCCAGGCCATGCCGGCCATCGCCAGGCAGGCCCAGCCCATGAGAAACAGCACCCCGCCGATCGGCACGATGGCCCCCAGCCACCGCATGCCCGAGAGGGCCAGCACGGCCAAGAAGCCGCTAAAAATCGCCGTTCCCACGAGAAACGACCAGCCGGCAACGCTCAGCCAGCCACGAGCCGCTGCCGCCTGCGGCAGCCCTGAAGCCATCCCCACCACGAGCAGGGCGAGGGCGTGGAAGACCGCGTAGCGAACCGCCGTCTCCCAGTTGGCCGCCTGGCCATTGGCCTCGAGCGTGGCCTTGAGCGAATGGGCGCCAAAGGAGCCCATGGCGACCGCAACGCCGCCGAGGACCGCACCGCTGACAATCCAGAGTTTCATGATGGAATCGTAGCAGTGAGCGTTGTTCGGAGGGAGGGCTGG
>CALCGM010000271.1 GCA_937900985.1 uncultured Planctomycetaceae bacterium
AGGCATCGGCGTAGCTCATTGCAAGGTTGATGTAACCCGCATGCGGGCACTCCACCCCTTTGGGTCTGCCGGTGGTGCCGCTGGTGTAGAAGAGTGAGGCGAGCCGCTCGGCCGGGGCATCGAGCCAGGCTGGCGGCCTCACAGGCTCCGCTGGCTGTTGAAGACTGCTGACATCGACGGTGGGCAGATCACGAAAGCTCGCTTCCCCGCGGGTGAGCACGAGCACCGGATCGGCATCGGCACGCATGTGCTCGATCAGCGGCTCCGGGGCGTCCGTGTCGAGAAAGAGCATCACACCACCAGCCCGCAGCACCCCCAGGTGGGCGGCCACGATGTGCGAGCTGTCTTGCGGCATCGCCACGGCCACCACCTGATCCGGCCCGCTGAGAAAAGGCTGCACCGCCGCAGCAACACGCTCCGCTGCCCGATCGAGCTCGGCATAGGTCAGCCGCTCACCGGTGTGGGGCACCTCCAAGGCGGGAAACTCGGGAAAGCGGGCCGCCGACCTGGCAAACACCTCATGCAGCCACCGCACGCCCCGCTGATGCGGAGCATTGACGAGGTGATGATCGCTGAAGTGATCCGTGAGGCGAAACGGACAGGTGTCGCCCACGTCGGCACGGGCCGCCCGAGCCACAATCCGGTACCGCCACCAGGCCGCCGCCGTCAGCAGCAGCAGGCCCAGCATGGTGGCAGTCGGAATCACCAGCATCACGAGCTCGTCCTGTTGCTTTCGGCCGCGCCCGACGCCGGCGACTGCCTAGTCGAAATACCGCTGCAGCGTGCCGGTTCGCCGCACGTCGAGGGTGACACAGTGAAAGCCGCCGCCGAGCATCTTCGAATGCCGCAGCTTCAGCGGCACCACCGTCAGCCCGTGCGACTCCAGCAGCCGAATCAGCCCCAGCTGGTCGCTATCGACCACCACCACCTCCGGGCTGATGCTGAACACATTCATGTCGATCCACTCGCTGCCGATCGCCTTGGAGAGGTAGTCGGCATCAAAGCGATCGGTCTTCTCCATCGGCGGGCTCATCACCACTTCCCACTGCCGCAGGAAGTCCGGCAGCGTGGCGTCGCTGATGCGGGCCGGGTTGCAGAGCACGAGGCCGGGCCGCAGGGCGGCGAAGGTCGAATCGATATGGCTGCCGTAGTAGACGCCTTCGAGGAAATGCACGCGGAAGCGGTCGCCGAGAATCGTCTGCAGCCAGCGTCCACCGCGGCGGTTGCCCGTGGCACTGACGAGATAGAGCAGGTCTTCGCCAAACCGCAGCACGTTGGCAGCGTCGAAGGCCGGCTCGTCTTCCCGCGGCGTCGGCCGCTCAAGGTCGACGTCAAACAGCTCGTCGCGGAGCATCGGCTTGGGCGCGGCAAACCACTTCGCCCCGGAATCGAGATACTCCAGCAGCAGCTCCTTGTAGCTCGAGGTCTCCTGGGCCCGGCTGCGGATCACGTTGGGGGTTTCGATGATGCGGTCTTCGATCGCCAGGAGCACATCGCGAGGGCAGTAGTTGTAGTAGCCCTGGCTCGTCCAGTGGATCGTGGAAAACGCTGCGTCGTGGGGCCAGGTGGCCGGCCGCCGCACGAGAGCCCCCGCCTGCTCCAGCACCGTCACAAAGGCGTCGAGGTCTTCCTCGGTTTCCTCGATGATCCACTCGGGAAAGGGGCCCTGCGGAATCTCGTCGATCTCCCGATCGGGATACTCCGCCAGCCGCGTGCTCGGGTCGGCATGGGGAAACCGGGCCGCGAGTGGATTGCCCACGATCACCTCTTCGAGCGGATCCCACTCGTTACAGCTCCAGACAAGCGACATCGGCGTCCGTTTTTTCTTCGGGGAGGAGAGCGTGAGTCCGCAGAGAGCCCCTGCAGTGTCAGCAGTCTCCCCCACACCGCGTCTCCTGCAAACGGTGGTGGGCAAAAAGCGGGTTTGCCCCTGGGTCTGCTGCACAGTAGGGTCAAAAATCGGCGGAGTTTCTGGAGGAATCGATCGATGCGTGCAGTCTTTGTTTTTGCAGTGGCCGTCGCCGCCGCTGCCCCCTGTGCCATGGCCGCTGGCGACGCGTCGCCTGAGAGCGAAAAGCAGCCGACGGTCGTCGATGCGGCCGTTGAGGCGATTGGACGGGTCGCTGATGGTGAGGATGCCGCCGACGTTGTTGGGGAAGCAGCCAAGGCCGTCGAAGACGTGATCACCGAGGCGGTCGTCGACACGGTCAAGGAGGCAACCGCCAGCGTCGTGCAAGACAAAACGCTCGTGCTGCGAATCTCCAGGGAGTTCATCCGCAAACGAGTGCCAAAGGTGGTTGACCAGACAACCCCGGTTGATCGCTGCCTGTTTGGCGCGCACGTGACGGGCGAGGCCGTGACCAACGGCCAGCCGCTCGTCGTGGAAGGCGACGACCCTCAGGAGCCCGGCTTCACTGTGCAGTTTTCCGGCTCGACGGTCACCCACACCCGCTCAAGCAAGGGGCCGGTCCGCGTGTATGGCACAGGCGCCGCGACCTACACCGTGCAACGAAAGATCCGTTTTGATGCCGACGGCTTTCACGCCGAAGCCCCGAGCATTACCTGCGACTACGGCTCATCGCTCGATGGCCTGGGGCTGCCGCCAGGGCTGCGGGGCAAACTGGTGAAGCGGTTTGCCATGCCGGAAATCCAGAAGACCAGGCCAGCGGCCGACGTCATCGCCAAGCGCGACGTGCAGCAGGAGCTGATCACCACCTTCACCGCAAAGACCGACACGCTCGTCAATGACCTCAACCAGCGGATGCCCTGGAAGGCCACGCTGGCGATTGTGGCACCCAATGGTGCCGAGCGGGTTCGCCGCCTGAAGACGACCCCGGTCTACGTGGAGATCCGCTCCAGCGTCGCCGATGCCGAAGTGCCGAGCCTCCCCTTGGAATCGGAAAGTCTGCGAGCCCCGATTGAGCTGTGGGTGCTCGGCGAACCGGGCCCGGTCGTCTCCGCGGAGCTGCTTGCCCTCTGGGGCTTGAGCAAGATGGCGATCAAGCCGCTCAAGGAGAAGGCTGAAGCGGCTGCCGAACGGGTGAGCGAGCGGCTCGAAGACTCCGCCAGCGGCTTTGAGCCGCAGCTCCTTGGCGAGTGGTGGGTGCTGCGGCTCGGGGCCGACCTGATGGAGCGGATGCTCGGTGAAACGCTCGACGCAGCCGCGGATGCCGCATCTGACAAGGCTCCGGCCGAGGCTGATCCGGCAGACGCCTCGCCGCCAGCCGCAGACTGATGCGGGAGGGCACCCTCGCTCTCGGTCACGAGCCGTGGCCGTGCGGCGGGGCCACGTCGTCGTCGACCCAGTCCATCGTCTTGGTGACGGCCTTCTTCCAGTTGCGGTAGAGACGCGCTCGCTCGCCCGCATCCATCGCGGGGCTCCATCGCGTGTCTTCGGCCCAGTTGGCAATCACGTCGGCCTCGCCCTGCCAGAACCCCACGGCGATTCCGGCGGCATAGGCGGCGCCGAGCGCAGTCGTCTCGGCGACCTTCGGGCGAACCACATCGACGCCAAGCTGGTCGGCCTGAAACTGCATCAGCAGCTCGTTGACCACCATCCCACCGTCAACCCGCAGCTCGGTGAGGTTCACGCCGGAGTCGGCATTCATCGCATCGAGCACCTCACGGGTCTGAAACGCTGTGGCCTCCAGGGCCGCGCGGGCGATGTGATTTTTGTTGACGTAGCGGGTGAGGCCCACCAAGGCACCGCGGGCGTCGGGCCGCCAGTAGGGGGCGAACAGGCCGGAGAAGGCCGGCACAAAATACGCCCCTCCATTGTCGTCGACCTGGCGAGCCATCGTCTCCACGTCAGCGGCCTCGGAAAACAGGCCCAGGTTGTCGCGGAGCCACTGAATCAGCGATCCCGTCACGGCGATGGATCCCTCCAACGCATACCGCACGGGCTGATCGCCGATCTTGTAGCAGACCGTCGTCAGCAGGCCGTTCTTGCTGGCAATCTTCTCCTGCCCGGTGTTGAGGATCATGAAGTTGCCGGTGCCGTAGGTGTTTTTCGCCTGACCGACTTCAAAACAGGCCTGGCCGAAGGTCGCCGCCTGCTGGTCGCCAAGGATTCCGGCCACCGGCACTCCCGGCAGCAGTCCGCCCTGGCTGCCGTGCCCATACACCTCAGAGGAGGAACGGATCTCGGGCAGCATCGCCAGCGGAATCCCCATGTCGCTGGCGATATCCTCGCGCCACTGGAGGGTGTCGAGATCCATCAGCATCGTCCGCGAGGCGTTGGTGACATCGGTGATGTGGAGGCCACCGTTGACCCCGCCGGTCAGGTTCCACACGACCCACGTATCGATCGTGCCAAACAGCAGGCTGCCCCGTTCGGCCTTCTCGCGAGCCCCCTGAATGTTGTCGAGAATCCACATCACCTTCGGACCGGAGAAGTAGGTCGCCAGCGGCAGGCCCACAACCGCCGTGTATCGACTGGGCCCTGCAGCTCCGCCCAGCTCGTCGACGATCTTCTGCGTGCGGGTGTCCTGCCACACGATCGCATTGCAGACGGGCTTTCCGGTGGTGCGATCCCAGACGACTGCAGTCTCCCGCTGGTTGGTGATGCCCACCGCGGCGATGTCGCTGACTGTGGCTTGGGCTCGGGCCAACGCCAGCGCCACCACCTCGCAGACGTTGCTCAAAATCTGCTCCGGGTTGTGCTCCACCCAGCCGGCCTGAGGAAAGATCTGCTCGTGCTCAAGCTGCCCGGCCGACACGACGCCGCCAGACCGGTTGAAGACGATGGCGCGGGAGCTCGTGGTTCCCTGATCAATCGCAAGAACGTAGTCAGCCATGGCGGGCCGTTCCTTCTACGGGGAATGTGCGGAGAGCGTTTAGGAGGCGACCAGCGGCGTCAGCAGACCGGCGAGCACGCCACCGACGAGCGGGCCGACAACGGGAACCCAGGCGTAGGCCCAGTCGCTGCTCCCCTTGCCCGGGATCGGCAGCAGGGCGTGCACAATCCGGGGCCCAAGGTCACGGGCCGGGTTGATGGCGTGGCCGGTTGGGCCGCCCAGCCCCGTGCCGATGCCCACCACCAGCAGGGCCACCGCAAGCGGGAAGAGAAAGTCGGGATGCTCGCCGAGGTTGGCCCCCGAGTTGCCAAACGACATCACGCCAAACACCAGCACGAAGGTCGCGACGACCTCGGTCAGAAAGTTCCAGCCGTAGGAGCGGATGGCCGGACCGGTGGCAAACACACCGAGTTTCGCAGCCGGATCGGCATCGTGGTCGAAGTGCTTCTTGTAGGCCAGGTAGGCCAACACCGCGCCAAGCATCGCCCCGACAAGCTGGCCGCTGATGTAGACGAGCATCGTGGCGATGCTCACGGGGATGTCTGGGCCAAATGTCACTCCGCTCGCCAGCATGTGCTGAACCCAGAGGCCGACAGTGACCGCCGGGTTGATGTGGGCGCCCGTCTTCGCTGCGACATACACCCCCGCAAAAACCGCCAGGCCCCATCCGAAGCAAATCAGCAGCCAGCCTCCTTCGAAGCCTTTCGACTTGGGAAGGACGACGTTGGCGACCACGCCGCAGCCCAGCAGCAGCAGGATCGCCGTGCCGAGCATCTCTGTGAGAAAGATCCACTCCAACGCCATGGCCATGCTCTCCTCGTGACCTGCCCGTTCTGCCGCATGTTCACTCGCCGCGGCCAGGCGGCGGAGTGGGGCTCCCGGCCACCCGGGCACACAACTCCCCCCCGCACGACGCACTGTGATACCAGAACAGCCCCGTGGTGGCGCCAGCCGCTGCTCCTCTTGGCATGAGACGCTCTGCCTGGGAGGCCGGTAGACTGTCCACTTCCGCGTTCCCGATGCCATGAATCCGCCGCGGTCACGCCACCTTCAGGAACCCTGCCATGAGGCCCTCCACACGCCAGGTCATTTCCTGCAGCCGACCGCCATCTCCCCCCCGTTGTGCATCAACCGTCGCATCGCGGGCGGCGTGCGGCGGTCGCGTCGCTGGCGTGCTCGCCCTGCTGCTGATCTCGGCTTGCATGGCAGCGGCGGCGGCAGCGGAAACAGTCGCCCCAGAGGCCTCCGCGTCTGCCGTGGCGTCACTGCAGGCTTTTCTCGAAGTGCCCCCGAGCGAGCGAGCAGCGATCCACGACCAGCCGTTTGCCGTTGTGCCGCTGTCGCGTGACGACGCCGCGGCGGCCAGAGCGCTGCTGATCGCCGACCATGCCAAGCGAATCCGCGAGAGCCGTGAAGCGGAAATGCAGGAAGGCTGCCTGCGGCTCGGCGACCTGGCGATGCCGTTTACGATCAAGGTCTTCGGTGCCAAGCCAGACCGCGGCCGCAGCATGGTGGTGTCGATGCACGGCGGCGGTGGCGCCCCGAAGGCGGTCAACGACAGTCAGTGGGAGAATCAGAAGCGGCTCTACACGCTCGACGAAGGCGTCTATGTCGTGC
>CALCGM010000272.1 GCA_937900985.1 uncultured Planctomycetaceae bacterium
GCTCATCGGCCTGGGCTCACCCCGAGCGACCCACATCAGCCGGCACCAGCGACTATAACCATCGGTCCCTGGCCGCCTGATCGCCTCCCTCCCGGAGCCTCGCCATGCCCACACGTCTTGCCTTCCTCCTTGCAGCCCTGCCTGCCGTGTGCTGCAGCCTGGCTGCGCCGAAGACGCTGGCGGCCGACCAGCCGCCCAACGTGATCCTGGTGATGGCCGACGACCTCGGCATCGGCGACATCTCCCCCACCAATCCGGCCTGCAAGATCCAGACCCCGCGGCTGCAGCGGATGGCGGATGAAGGGATGACGTTTCTCGACGCCCACACAAGCAGCTCGGTCTGCACGCCCACCCGCTACGGCCTGCTGACCGGCCGCTACAACTGGCGATCGCGGCTGGCCCGGGGCGTGCTCAGCGGCACCAGCGAGCACCTGATTCCGGCTGAGCGGCCCACGCTCGGCCACCTGATGCAGGCCGCCGGCTTCCACACGGCGATGATCGGCAAGTGGCATCTCGGCTGGGACTGGGCGAAGACCGACGGCAGGATCGACTTCACGAAGCCGGTGAAAAACGGCCCCGACATCAACGGCTTCGACTCCTACTACGGCCACTGCGGCTCGCTCGACATGCCGCCCTATGTGTGGGTCGACACCGGCCGCATCACCGCCGAGCCAGACCGCGAAGAGGGCGTGACCGCCAAGGAAGACCGCTACGGCTGGTATCGCACAGGGCCGATCGGTGCGGATTTTCAGATCCCGGAAGTGCTGCCGCATCTCTTCGACAAGGCGACGGCCTACGTGGAGTCGCGGGCGGCCACCGCCAAAGAGGGCGAGCCGTTCTTCCTCTACCTGCCGCTGCCGGCGCCCCACACCCCGATCGTGCCGCTGCCTCCGTTCAAAGATGCCAGCGGCCTCAACCCCTACGCCGACTTCGTGATGCAGGTCGACCACCTGATGGGAGAGCTGCTCGACTGCGTTGCAGAGGCCGGGCTCGACGAGACCACGCTGGTGATCTTCACCAGCGACAACGGCTGCTCGCCGCAGGCCAACTTCGAGCTGCTGCGAGAGAAGAGCCACGATCCCAGCGCCGGCTACCGTGGCCACAAGGCCGACATCTATGAGGGCGGCCACCGCGTGCCGCTGATCGCCCGCTGGCCGGGCCGCATCGCTCCGGGCGCGACCACCGCTGCGCTCGCCTGCCTGACCGACATCTACCCGACGCTTGCCGACATCACCGAGCAGCCGCGGGCAGAGCAGGGGGGGGAAGATGGCTTCAGCCTGCTGCCGGTGCTCACGGGCAGGGGCGACTCGGAGCGGACGAGCCTGATCAGCCACTCGATCGATGGCTCCTTTGCGATTCGGCAGGGCGACTGGAAGCTCTGCCTCTGCCGGGGCAGCGGCGGCTGGAGCGAGCCCAAGGAGCCCGCGGCCACGAAGCAAGGGCTGCCGCTGCTGCAGCTCTTTCATCTTGGTGATGATCCCGCGGAAACGGCCAACGTCGCGGAAGAGCATCCCGAGCGGGTCGCCGAGCTGCTGCTTCTGCTCGATGAGCTCGTGCAGGCAGGCCGCAGCACACCGGGAGCGGCGCTGGCCAACGACCGCGCCGTGGCATTCCTCCAAGAGGGCGTCAGCCTGCCGAGCCGTCCATAGGCCTGGGGCCGCCTATTTGGCCTGCATGCGGGCCACACCATCCCAGTCGGCCGGCGGTGGATCCGCCGCATAGGCCTGGCAGATTTCGTACAGCCTGACGAGCGACGGCTCGTGCGGCCACGCCTCGAGGAGTTTGGCGAGCTGCGAGAGGGCTTCGGCAAACTGCCGCTGTTGGTAGGTCTGCCAGGCGGCTTCGTAGGCCTGTGCAAAGGCCAGTCGCTCCGCAGCGACCTCGCCGCGGGGCCCCAGCGGCTCGTAGATCCGCTTGCCCTGTTGCTTGCCCTTCACCGCAACGAGGTCCACCAGCCGCCAGGCGAAGGCATCTCCCGTCGACTCCTTCATGTCCTCGCTGACGAGCACCTCCGTGCCGTAGAAGCGGTTGAGACCCTCCAGGCGGGCCGCGAGGTTCACCGTGTCGCCCAGCACGGTGTAACTCAGCCGAGATGTGGCCCCCGCGTTGCCGACGATCACGGTGCCGGTCGAGAGCCCAAAGCGGGTGTTGAGCGGAGGCAGTCCCTGGGCCGCCCATGCTGCGTTGCACTCCCCGAGCCGCCGCGAACAGGCGACCACCGCCTCCATCGCATGCTCGGCATGCCTGGGATCCTGACGAGGGGCGCCCCAGAAGGCCACGATCGCGTCGCCAATCAGCTTGTCGACCGTGGCGCCATGGTCCTCCAGGATCGTGAGCATCTCCCGAAAATAGTCCGCCATGTGGGCCGTCAGCGCCTCCGGGCCCATTGATTCGGCGATCGTGGTGAAGCCGCTGATGTCGGTGAAGAGGATGGTCAGGGATTCGCTCGTGCCGCCGATCTGAGCCACTTCGCCGCGGTGCACGAGCTCTCGGACCACCTCAATCGGCACGTATTTGGAAAACGACTGCAGCGTGGCGAGCATCTGCTGCTGAGCATCGGCGAGCTGGCTGACCTCGGAGAGCTGTGAGCTGACCGGATCGTGGGCATCGAGGTCGAGGCTGCGGATGCGACGGCTGGAGTTGGCCAGGGCCTCCAGCGGCCGGCCGTAGGTTCGCGACATCACGAGGGCCATCAGCAGCGCTGCCAACAGGGCCACCAGCGACACGGCCAGCGTGACGTTTCGCTGCCGAATCACATCTCCCAAGAAATCTGCCTCCGGCACGATCACGGCAATCCAGAAGGTGTTCTCGCCAAGGGTGTAGGCGTGAAACCCTCCCCACCACCCCTCGCCCCCGGCTCGAAATCGAAAGGCATCCTGAGGCCTTCCAACCGCCTCCCAGGCTGCGACCGCCGGGGCAACACCAGGGGTCCTCAGGTTCTCGGCCGGCGGAAGCTGCGCGGCGGAGTCGGCGACGGCTGCGTTTGGGGGCGTGAAGATCAGCGAGTTGCGGATCGAGCCATCGTCGGCGTAGTCGTCGCTGCGGGGGAGCCCCACGACTTCAAGCCCGCCTCCCCCCTCCCGCTCCGCCAGCACAAACGCCGTGCCCCGCTCGCTCACCGGCAGCGCCGTGGTGAAGCGGGAAATGTCGAGAAGCAGGAGGTCGAAGGCCACCACATAGGTCGTGTCACCGGAAACCCAGTGGGTCGCGGCGGTGATCCCAGGGTCCTTGGTGATGAAAAAGATCACCGGCTCCGTCCAAAACACCTCCTCGCCCGCGGCAGCCTTGAGCGCCTCCTGATACCAGATGCGTCGCCTTGGGTCGTACTCAAGCTCACCAAAGCTTTCCTGGGATTCGCCTGTGCGGGTGTTCCACGTGCGGTTCAACACGCGGCTGCCCCAGTCGTCTGCCCGCACCACCCGGTTGGTCCAGGCATCTGGATCGAGCGGGTCGCGGAGCAGCAGATACTCCTCTCCGCGAGACGTGGCCACCATCATGGACGACAGCTGCGGATACTGCCGCAGGATCGGCACAAAGAGCGTATTTAAGGCCTCGTGATCGGTGGCATCGAGAATGCCGGCGCGGGCCCAGTCGACACCGATCCTGACGTTGCTGTGGACGGTTCCGAAGAACCGGTTGAGCTCCGTCTCAGTGCGGGTGGCGGTCCGCTCGATCAGCGATTTCGAGAGATCCTCCACCGCTGAAGAGCCGAGGATCCAGGTGGCCACCAGGATCGTCCCGCTGGTGAGCACGATCAGCAGCGAGAGGTTCCGCAGCATGCTGTGGCGGATGGTGATTGGACGGGAGCCGAGGGGCACGTTTTTCTCCAACTTTTCCGACTTGTCAGGTTCGTCGCCAGCGGCCACACTGCGGGGATTGCAAGAAGCTCATGAGGGAACGGGGATTCGCTTCCAAGCCTCGCATCATGGATCCAACAGACGTTTCCGACCCGCGGTATTACCACAAGGTCGTCGACTGCCAGTGGGCGTGTCCGGCACACACCAACGTGCCGGCCTACATTAGGCTCATCGCCCAAGGCCGCTATTCTGAATCGTACCTGCTCAACCGGGCTTCGAACGTCTTTCCAGGCGTGCTCGGCAGGACCTGCGACCGCCCCTGCGAGCCTGCCTGCCGCCGCGGCCGTATCGACGAGAAGCCGGTCGCCATCTGCCGGCTGAAGCGGGTGGCTGCTGATCTCCGCGACGACATCGAGCCGTTTCTGCCAAAGGCTCCCGAGCAGAAGAATGGCAAGCGGATCGCCCTGATCGGGGCGGGGCCGGCCTCGCTGACCGTTGCCAACGACCTCCTGCCGCTCGGCTACGAGGTGACGATCTTCGAGAAAAACCAAAAACCTGGCGGCCTGATGCGGATCAACATCCCGTCGTTTCGCCTGCCGGCCAAGGTGCTCGATGATGAATGTGGCTACATCATCAACATGGGCGCCGAGATGCGCTACGGTGCGACCGTCACCAGCCTCGCCGCCGTCCTCGATGAGGGCTTCGACGCCGTGTTTGTCGGCAGCGGGGCGCCCAAGGGGAAGGATCTCGACATCCCCGGCCGCCACGACGATCCGGCCCACGTGCACATCGGCATCGACTGGCTGGCCAACGTGCACTTCGAGCACATCACGAAGATCGAGCCCCGGGTGATCATCATCGGCGTGGGCAACACGGCGATGGACTGCTGCCGCAGCGCCAAGCGGCTCGGGGCCACCGACGTGAAGGTGGTCGCCCGCCGCGGCCGCAGGCACTTCAAGGCGTCGCCCTGGGAGCTGGAAGACGCCGAGGAGGAGCTCGTCGAAATCATCGAAAACCATGCCCCGAAGCGGATGGTCGTGGAAAACGGCACGCTCGTTGGCATGGAGTTTGATGTGCTCGAGTGGCGGGAAGACGCCTCGGGCAAGCAGACGAGCACCGTGCTCCGCACTGAAACGATTCCCTGCGACGCGGTGATTCTGGCGATCGGCCAAGACAACGCCTTCCCTTGGATTGAGCGCGACCTGGGCATTGAGTTCAACAAGTGGGAGATGCCCGTCGTCGACTCCGAGACGCACCAGAGCAGCAACCCGAAGGTCTTCTTCGGTGGCGATGCGGCCTGGGGCCCGAAGAACATCATCTGGGCGGTTGCCCACGGCCATGCGGCGGCGATCTCCATCGACCTGTTCTGCCAGGGCGAGGATGTCACCAAGCGGCCGCCGGAAGGCATGAACCTGCTGAGTGTGAAAAACGGCCTGCACAGCTGGGCCTACGACAACGGCTTCGACGCCTCCGGCCGGCAGGTGATGCGGCATGAGGAGCTGACCAAGCGGTTTCGCGACCTCAAGGTCGAGGTCGAGCTGGGCTTCTCCGCCGAGCAGGTGGCCACCGAGGTGTCCCGCTGCCTCAACTGCGACATCCAGACGCACTTCAACGCCCCGAAGTGCATCGAGTGCGACGCCTGCATCGACGTCTGTCCGACCGCCTGCCTGACGATCACCAAGGCCCAGCCGTCGGAATCCGAGCTCCGCACGCATCTCACGGTGCCGGCGGTGAACCTCGACCAAGACATCTACCACTCCGCAGCCCTCCCGCAGACCGAGCGGGTGATGGTCAAAGACGAAGATGTCTGCCTGCACTGCGGGCTGTGTGCCGAACGGTGCCCCACTGCTGCATGGGACATGCAGCTCTTTGATCTCCTCCAGCCCAAGGCTGGGGCGACCTGCCACGACGAGGTTCCCGCGACCGTATGAACGGCGTCAACGACTTTGCCTTTAAGATTGGCACCGTCAACGGCACAGGCTCTGCGAGTGCCAACGGCTTGCTGATGCGGTCCATCTTTCGGATGGGCATCCCGGTTTCTGGCAAGAACCTCTTCCCATCGAACATCCAGGGGCTGCCGACCTGGTATGAGGTCCGGGTGAATGCCGACGGGCACCTCGCCCGCGCGGCCGAGCTCGACATGGTCGTGGCGCTCAACCCGTCGACCTATGCCAAAGACGTCGCCGAGGTCCGCGAGGGCGGATATCTGCTCTACGACTCGTCGTGGCCGCTGCCGAAGGAGCTCAATCGCGAGGGCATCACGATCCTTGGCGTGCCTTTCGGCAGGCTCTGCGTGGAGGCCTTCACCGGCGACCGCGAGCGGACGCTGCTCCGCAACATCGCCTACACCGGCTCGCTGGCGGCCCTGCTCGGGATCGACATGGCGGTGATCGACACGCTCCTCAACGAGACCTTCGGCAAGAAGCAGAAGCTCCTCGACGCCAACCACACCGCGATCCGCATCGGCTACGACGCCGCCGTCGAGCTGCTCGACTGCCCGCTGCCGTTTCGGCTCGAGCGAATGGACGCCACGAGCGACTCGATCCTGATCGACGGCAACACCGCCGCAGCTCTCGGCGCCCTGTATGCCGGGGCGACCGTGGGGGCGTGGTATCCGATCACCCCTTCAACCTCGCTGATGGAGGCCTTCACGGCCTTCTGCCAGAAGTATCGGGTGGACCCCGAGACGGGCGAACGGAAGTTTGCCATCCTGCAGGCTGAAGACGAGCTGGCCGCCGCCGGCATCACGATCGGGGCCGGCTGGGCGGGCGCCCGCGCCTTCACCAACACCTCCGGCCCCGGCATCTCGCTGATGCAGGAGTTTCTCGGCCTGGCCTACTACGCCGATATCCCGGCGGTGTTTTTCAATATTCAGCGGTGCGGCCCCTCCACCGGCATGCCCACCCGCACCCAGCAGCCCGACCTGCTGGCGATGGCCTACGCCTCGCACGGCGACACGAAACACCCAATCCTGTTTCCGGCCGATCCCGGCGAAGCCTTCACGATGGCCACGCAGGCCTTCGACCTGGCCGACCGGCTCCAGACGCCGATCTTCGTGGCCTCCGATCTCGACATCGGCATGAACGACTGGATGGTCAAGCGGCTCGAGTGGGACGACAGCTCCACGCCCGACCGCGGCAAGGTGCTCACCCGCGAAGACCTCGATCAGCTCGCTCGCTTCTCGCGCTACCGCGACGTCGATGGCGACGGCGTCGCCGCCCGCACCCTGCCGGGCGTGGGCGGGAAGGGGGCCTACTTTGTGCGTGGCTCCGGCCACGACCAGCATGCCGACTACACCGAAGACTCAGCCGCCTACTGCGAGCTTGTCGATCGGCTGAGGCGAAAGTTTTCGTATGCCGCCACGCTCGTGCCGGAGCCGCTGCTCCTGAAGCACGACGGGGCCGACATCGGCCTGGTGACGATCGGCGGCTGCGATCTCGCCGTCCGCGAGGCCCAAGAGCTGCTCAAAGAGCAGGGGATCCTCACCGACGTGATGCGGATTCGGGCCTTCCCGTTCCAGAGCGAGGTGAAGGAGTTTATCGAGTCGCACGAGACGGTCTATGTGATCGAACAAAACCGCGATGCCCAGCTCCGCAGCCTGCTGATGATCGAACTGGGCATCCCCAGAGACGCCATGACGCCGATCCTCGACTACGGTGGCATGCCGCTGACGGCACGGGTTGTTGTTGAAGCTGTCGCCGGGGCCCCGGCAGGAGTGCCCGCATGACCTCAATCGCCAAGCCTGTCGTCGCCCACCCACGGCTCAAGACCAACGCCCTCGGCCTCACACTCCGCGACTACGAAGGGGGCATGTCGACCCTCTGCGCCGGCTGCGGCCACGACTCGGTGACCGCCGCGATCGTGCAGGCCACCTGGGAGCTGGCGATCGAGCCGCATCGGGCTGCCAAGATGAGCGGCATCGGCTGCTCGTCGAAGACCACGGCCTACTTCCTGAAGCAGTCGCACGGCTTCAACAGCGTGCACGGCCGGATGCCGTCGGTGGCCAGCGGGGCGGCCGCCGCCAACCGATCCTTGAGCGTGATCGGCATCTCGGGCGATGGCGACAGCCTCTCAATCGGCCTGGGGCAGCTCAGCCATGCGATCCGTCGCAATGTCAACATGCTCTACATCATCGAAAACAACGGGGTGTATGGCCTGACCAAGGGGCAGTTTTCCGCCTCCGCCGACATCGGCTCCAAGCTGAAGAAGGGCGAGGTCAACGAGCAGCCGCCGATCGACCCGGTGCTGCTGGCCCTCTCGGTCGGTGCGACGTTTGTGGGCCGCTCGTTTTCCGGTGACAAGCAGCAGCTGGTGCCGATCATCAAGGCGGCGATCTCCCATCGGGGCCTGGCCCTGATCGACGTGATCTCACCCTGCGTGACGTTCAACAACCACGAGGGCTCCACCAAGAGCTACAAATACACCCGCGATCACGATGTTGAGGCCGTCGAGGCCGACTACATCCCGGTCTGCGAGCCGATCGAGATCACCGGCCTCACGGGCGGCAGCGGCGCAGCGGGCAACGGGCACGCAGGCAATGGGCATGCGGGCAACGGCCAGGCCCACACCGCGGAGGCGAGCAGCCTGCGGGTTGTGCAGCTTCACGACGGCGGCACCGTCCGCCTCCGCAGCACGGAGCCCGGCTACGATCCCACCGACCGGGCGAGCGCTTACCAGCACATCAGTGCCTGCCAGCGTCGCGGCGAGATCGCCACCGGCCTGCTCTTCGTCGACGAAAGCAGCCGCAGCATGCACGACGTGCTCAAGACCACGTCCACGCCCCTGGTGGACCTCACGCACGACGACCTCTGCCCCGGCACCGCCGCCCTCGACAAGCTGATGACGCGGTTCCGGTAGGGCGTTCCCGACCGGGCCTCGCTAGAACTGATACTCAAACCCGACATTCACACCCTGGGCCCAGAAGCCCGTGGTGGAGAGGTTGAAGGTGGGGGCGGCGGGGTCGACGATCGTGCCGACGCCGATTTGGTTCGGATTAACGGATGTGTCGACCTGATCGCCGACACGGGCCACGGTCGTCCAGTAGATCAGCGAGTAGCCCACGTTCACCCGAAACTGTGAGAAGAGGGCGTAGTCGGCCGTGATGCCGAGCTCGCCGATGCCTGCGAAGTAGGCCTTCGTGTTGCCGGCATTCGTGGGCTGGGCGAGGACTCCACTGCCGACGCTTGTCACGGGCGTTTCCACATCGACGCCACCGATGGGCTCAATCTTAGTGGTCGTCGTTGAGCCGCCGATCCCCGTGCCGATCTGCGTCGCCCCGATGGCCGCCTTGCCGAGCACCTGCAGGCTCCAGCGATCCTTCCACCACCGCTCCACGAGGCCCAGCTCACCGCCGTTGAACTGATTGAAGGTGCGGAAGCTGTCGGTCGTGTAAGAGCCGTTGACCGGATAACCGCCTCCGGTCGACACAAAGGATCTGCTGTCGACCGAGAGCCGATCGTCGAGCATCAGGTAGCGGTAGCCAGCGAGCAGATAGCGGCGGTGATAGTTTTCCTTGTCGAGCAGATTTCGCCGATAGCTGACGTTCACGCTGCCAAACTGCGTGGTCACCGCCGCGGCGATCTGCTGCTCAAGCACATCGGCCGGATCGGCCGGAATCCCCCCAGCCACCGGCACGACCGCCGCCGGCAGGCCCGTGAGCGAATCGACGTAGGGCAGGGCCAGCCACGGGGCCCCGCCGATGGTTGTAAAGACTTCCGATTCGGTGGCCGTTTCCAGCCCGAACCAGCTCGCCTCGATGCCCTGCTCCTGCCTTGGCGTAAACCAGTAGCCGGCCGTGAGCCGAGCCCCCGACCGCATCACTCCGTCAACACCGCCGCCGCCAAAGAGAAGCTCGGTGCCCGGGGCGCCCAGCACGCCGATATCTGACGCCGCCGTGCCGATCGGGCTTGAGGTCACCAGCGGCGGCACCGACTGCCCCTGCGTGGCCCAGACGAGATACTCCGCAGAAACCCAGGTGCGGCCCAGCAGCCAGTTGCGAAACACGCGGGTGTGGTCGCGGCTGCAGGGCATCTTCGTGGGGGAAAGATGGTAGGCCAGCTCGCCCGGCCCCATCCATGCCGGATCGACAAGGTTGCAGTCGCAATGAGAGGCCGGCGCCGGCTCCTTACCGAAGCTCAGCAGGTCGCCCGGAAACTCTGAATACCCCGGCCCCCGCACTGGATCGAAACCGCCAGGAACCTGCGGCTCATCCACCCGCTTCTGCGGTGGCCAGATGCTGCCGGCCGCCTCCGACGCCCGC
>CALCGM010000273.1 GCA_937900985.1 uncultured Planctomycetaceae bacterium
TGCGGGTGGCGGCGATTGCGGGCATCGCCCTGGCCCTCGCTCAGCCCCGCTGGCGGTCGGCCCTGGCGGGATTCCTCGGCGGAGAGCAGACGACGCACATCCTGCTGCTCGACGACAGCTACTCGATGTCGGAAGAGACACTTGAGGAAACCTGCTTTGATCGCAGCCGTGAGGTGGCCAGGCGGCTGCTGGATGAGTTTGCGGCGGCGGGAAGCGGGCAGTCGTTGGGCATTGGCCGCTTCTCACGACTGGGCACGCAGCGAGGCGATGGCTTCGACCTGCTGCCGCAATCGCTCACCCCGGAGATCCTCGCCGAGGCGGAGCAGCTGATCGACGAAGCGCAGCCATCACAGTCGGCTGCTGGGCCGCGTGAGGCGATAGCGGCGGCGGCGGAGTTTGCCACTGCTGGTGAGGCAGCCAACACGGTGCTCTGGGTGCTCAGCGATTTTCGTGATCGTGACTGGCGGGCGGCTGACGAGACAGCCAGCGTGTTGCGGCAGGTGGCCGACGCTGGGGGCGAGATTCGCTTCGTCGATTGCTCCCCACGCCCCGGGGCGGCATCGCGGGGCAACCTCGCGGTGGAGTCGATCCGTCTGGTCGGCGGAGTGCCGTCCGCGGGCGTCGTGCTGCCGATGGAGGTGACCGTTCGCAACTACGCCGCCCTGCCGACCGGCGAGTTTCAGCTCGACCTCCGCGAGGATGGCGTGCCGCGGCCTGGCCTTCGTTTTGAGGCGATTCCTCCAGGGGCGGCGGCCAGCCAGCGGGTGGATGTGCGGTTTCCGGAATCGGGCGAGCACGCGGTTGAGGCCTCGCTCGGGCCGGATAGCGTGGCGGCCGACAATACGCGAGCGGCTGTTGTGTCGGTTGCCGAGACACGGGACGTGTTGCTGATCGACGGCGCCACCGTGCCCGGAGAGCGCGGGGGAGATGCGTTTTACGTGGCCTCGGCGCTCGCGCCGGGAGGTGGAGCTCCCACGGGGCTCTCCGTGCGGATCGACTCCCAGAGGGTGTTGGCCAGCGAAGACCTCAGCCGCTTCGACACCGTCTGGCTGCTCGATGTCGCCTCGCTCGACCCGCCCGAGATTGAGGCCCTGGAGGCCTACGCCAGGGCAGGGGGCGGCGTTGGCTTTTTTGTCGGCCCGCGGACCCTGATCGACAGCACCAACGATCGGCTCTACCGAGACGGCGAGGGCCTTTTTCCTGTGCCGTTGGCCGGGGATGTCGATCTGCTCCCGGACGCCGCCGCTGCTCGCGGGGGTGATCGGGTGGCGGATGTCGTCGTGGAGGACCATCCCGCCGTGGCCGTTCTCAGTGGCCGCCGCAATCCGCTGGTGGCGTCGGTGCGTGTCGATCGTGTGATGGCCGTGGATCGCAGCTTTGAGCCCGCCGAAGGCAGCGGCCTGCGACGGCTCCTCTCGCTGCGGACGGGAGCTCCGTTGCTGATCGAACAGCCCTTCGGCGACGGTCTGGTGGCGGTCGCCCTGACGACGGCTGCTCCTTCCTGGAACAACTGGGCCCGCGGCAATCCCAGCTGGGTGGTGGTGATGCTTGAGCTGGAGTCTTCTCTCGCTCGCGGTCGACGATCCGCCCGCTCGTCGACCGTTGGCGAGCCGATCCGCATCGCACTGCAGGAAGGGCTCGATGAGCCGCAGGTCGATTTTGTCGTGCCGCCAGATGACAGCGTGATCCATCGCGAGGCCGACCGCGACGCCGCCGGGGGGCTTGTTGCCCAGCTGGCCGAAACAAGCGTGGCCGGGCTCTACACCAGCCGCTGGAGGCAGCAGGATGGCGTGGAGCAGACCCGGCTGACGGCGATCAACGTCGACCCGGCCGAGGGCGAGCTTGAGACTGTGGGCCGCGATCAGCTGGAGCGGCTGCTGGTTGGCGTGCCGTTTACGATCGAGCGGGCCGAATCACTGCAGGAAGACCGGGAAAGCCTGGCGGGAACGTCGCTGACGACTCCGCTGCTCTATCTCCTGGTTGTGCTTCTCCTTCTGGAACAGCTGGTCTCCTATTCCGCCAGTTATCACCCCATCTCCCGCAAACGTTAGCCGGCTGCTGAGAAAGCCTGTCCATGACATTCACACCCCTGCTTCTCGCTGCCACCGATGTGACCCGTCAACGGCTCACGAGCGGCCGTCTGGAAGGCTTCACGGAATGGTGGCAGGGGCCGCTGA
>CALCGM010000274.1 GCA_937900985.1 uncultured Planctomycetaceae bacterium
GGCAGCCCCGGGCTCACCCCGAGAGAACCTGGGCGTTCAGCCCGGAATCCTGCCCGTGCGGACCAGATACCCGAGCACCTCGCCCGCAAGGTCGTCGGGGGTCGACGTTGCGGTGTCCACCGTGAGTTCGGGAGCGAGCGGCTCCTCGTAGGGCTGGTGGATGCCGGTGAAGTCGCGGATCTCGCCGGCGCGGGCCTTGCGGTAGAGCCCCTTGGGATCTCGCGCCTCGCAGACCTCCAGAGGGGCCTTCACAAAAACCTCGACAAAGTCTCCTTCACCGAGGGCCGCTCGCACGGCGTCGCGGTCGGCTCGAAACGGGCTGACGAAGGCGGTCAGCGTGATCAGGCCTGCCTGGGTGAAGAGCCCCGCCACGGCACCGATGCGGCGGATATTCTCGGTGCGGTCTTCGGCGGAAAAACTGAGGCCAAACCGTTCAGCAAAGGCATCGCCGTAGTGTGGCGCGAGCATGGCTGGCGCGGCGTTGAGGCCCATCCGCACATTGTCGCCGTCGAGCACAAAGCTGCGGAGGCCCGCGGCATGCAGGCGATGATCAACGAGGTTGGCGAGCGTGCTTTTGCCGCTGCCCGAGAGGCCGGTAAACCAGACGACGCAGCCGCGATGGCCAGCCGTCGCCTCCCGTTCCTTGCGGCTAACGGCGTGTTCGTGCCAGTGGACCTCGACCGGTTCGCTCATCGACGCATCCTCACGATTCACTGCCATCCGTCGAGGGCGAGTTGGGTGTCGATGACCTTTCCCCCTCGTTCAAAGCCAACCTCAACTTTGTCGCCGGGCCCACGGGCACCGATCTTGTTGGTGAGGTCTTCGAAGGTTTCCACCTGCTGCCCGTCGAAACTGCGGATCACGTCGCCCACCCGGATGCCGGCCTTGTCGGCCGCAGATCCCGGCTGCACCTGCGTGATCACACACGGGACCACGAGCGGCTGTCCGCCAACACCGAGTTTGCCGCCTTTGCGGAGATCGACCTTCGTGCCAGGAAGGGCGATGGCGAGGCGGGCAACGGCCTCGTCGGAAAGGTCGGTGTTGAACAGGGCGAGCTGGTCGACTCGCCGCAGCCGCGCGAGCTGCCGGACCGACTCATCGCCAAGCCGCACGCCATGGATGCTCAGCTGCAAGACGTCGGGAAGCCTGGCAACAAGCCGCAGGTCGTCCGGAGTGCCGGTCCACTGGTCGTTGAGCGTGACATGCAGGCCGACGCGGCCATCAGGAATCATGGTGGTTTCGATTGAGGCACCGAGCGACTCCAGCCGCAGCTGCGATTCCTCAGCCAGGGCCACGTTGTGGAACTCGAGGGTGGCCAGGGCCATCCGCGAAGCCGCGGCATCGTCGTGGCCGGAGAGCTGCTCGAGCACCCGTTCGGCCTCGCTGGCCGCCTGCTCATCATCGCCGACGAGGAGTTCCTGGAGGATTTCGATGCCGCGGCTGCAGACTTCCAGATCGTCTGCTCGGTGAATCGCCTCGGCGAGCGGCCGGACCACCGCCGCTCCACTGCGGGCAAGATCGCGTGTGGCAGCCTCGCGGCGGGTGTAGTCGCTACTGGCGAGATCAGCAATCCCACGGGAGATCGACGCATGCTCGGGCGGCGGCCCTGGGGGCTCGTCGGCCAGGAGCAGCACCGGGCATAGGGCGATCACCAGCGGCCATGGGCTGAGGCGTCGGCCAACCGCGTTGGCTGTGAACGTAAGAAATCGGACCACAGTCGGTCTCCCCGCAGGCGACGGCAGCGTGCCGCCGCAGACGACCGCTTACCGGTGAGCCTTCAAGCATAGCAGCGGCAGATTCGGTGAAACCAGCGGCATTCCCGGCATCCTGGGGCTCCAGAGGGTGCTACGATTGTCACGTTCTGCACCACCGAACCATTTGTCGAGCCGACCCTGCTCCCAGGGCCGAACCTGCCGTCATGCTGCCGCTCTCGCTCCCGATCCTCGACACCGCCCGGAGTTGCCCCTCGGAGCCTCTCCCGATGTCGCGAGCCGACATGGAGCGGCGGGGCTGGGACGCCGTCGATGTCGTCCTCGTCAGCGGGGATGCGTATGCCGACCACCCGAGTTTTGCCAATGCGCTCATCGGCCGACTGCTCGAGGCGGCCGGCTATCGCGTGGCGATCCTCTCCCAGCCCGACTGGCGGAGTTGCGAGCCCTGGCGAGCGTTCGGACGGCCTCGGCTGTTTTTCGGCATCTCCGCCGGCAACATGGACTCGATGATCAATCACTACACGGCCAACAGGAAGGTTCGCAACGACGACGCCTATTCGCCGGATGGAGAGATTGGCAGGCGGCCAGACCGGGCCACCCTGGCCTACTGCCAACGCTCACGAGAGGCCTTCCCGGGGGTGCCGGTCGTGGCTGGTGGCGTGGAGGCGAGCCTGCGACGACTGGCCCACTACGACTACTGGAGCGACACCGTCCGGCGGTCCATCCTGATGGACTC
>CALCGM010000275.1 GCA_937900985.1 uncultured Planctomycetaceae bacterium
AGCAGCAGTGGCGGCGGGGCCTCTACGTCCACTGGCAGCGGATGTTTCTCCATCCGCAGCTGGCCGCCTTCGATGCGCCGACCCGCGAGGAGTGCACCGCCCGCCGCCTGCCCTCCAACACGCCGACGCAGGCGCTCGTGCTGCTCAACGATCCGACCTTTGTGGAGGCGGCGCGGGGCCTGGCTGAGCGGGCGATGCGGGCCAGCGCCGCCGATGACGATCGGCTTTCGTTTCTCTGGCGGCAGGCGGTCTCGCGGGAGCCGGATGCAATGGAGCAGACGCTGCTTCAAGGGCTGCTCGAGAGGCGTCGCGAGGAGGCTGCCGCCAACCCCGAGGCAGCCGAGGCGCTGCTGGGAGTGGGGATCGCTCCGCTGGATGCGTCGCTTGAGCCGAAGGAGCTTGCAGCCTGGACGGCCGTGGCCCGCAGTGTGCTCAACCTGCACGAGGCGATTGCCCGCTATTGAGCGGCCGCTATGAGTTGTCCGCCGCCCCCTCGCAGGAAGAGGAGCCGATCATGATCAGCCCGACACCACTGCACCGCCGCTGCTTTCTCGGCCAGGCGGGGCTCTCCCTCGGCGCGGCGTCGCTTGGCAGCCTGCTCGCCCGCGACGGCCTCGCCGCTGCTGACTCCCCGGCGGCGGCCCGGGGGGCGATCTGGCCGCTGCACCATCCGCCGCAGGCCAAGGCCGTGATCTTTCTCTGCCTAGCCGGTGGCCCGAGCCACCTGGAAACCTTCGACCACAAGCCGACCCTCGCCCGGCTTGATGGCCAGCCGATGCCCGAGAGCGTGACGGCCGGCCAGCCGATCGCCCAGCTGCAGGGCAAGGAGCTGGTGGTGCTCGGGCCGCGAAAGCCGTTCTCCCGCTATGGGGAATGCGGCGCTGAGATCAGCGACTACCTGCCGCGGCTGGGCGGCTTGGCCGACCGGCTGGCGATCGTGCGGAGCATGGTCACCGAGCAGATCAATCACGATCCGGCCCACACCTTTCTCAACTGCGGCACCGCCCTCTCCGGACGGCCGAGCATGGGGGCGTGGGTGACCTATGGCCTCGGCAGCGAGGCCGATGACCTGCCGGGCTTCGTGGTGATGACCAGCAAGATGGGCCGCAACCCGCAGCCGATCGCTGCCCGGCAGTGGCACTCGGGCTTTCTGCCGGGGCAGTTTCAGGGGGTGGAGTTTGCCACGAGCGGTTCGCCGGTGAACTACGTGGCGAGCCCGCCAGGTGTTTCCGAGGCGCATCAACGCGACGTGATCGACACAGTGGCGGCCCTGGAGCGGCACCGGCTTGCGAGCCTTGCCGATCCGGAAATCGCCACGCGAATCCGGCAATACGAGCTCGCCTTCCGGATGCAGATGAGCGTGCCGGAGCTGGCCGATCTCTCCGATGAAACTGCCGAGACCCTTCAGCGGTATGGCGCCGAGCCTGGCCGCGCGACGATCGGCACCAACTGCCTGATGGCCCGGCGGCTGGTGGAGCGAGGCGTGCGGTTTGTGCATCTCTACCACAGCGACTGGGATCACCACGGCGGCATCGAGCCCTACATGGACGAGATCTGCCCACCCACCGATCGGGCCGCCGCGGCCTTGCTTGCCGACCTGGAGGAGCGAGGCCTACTCGAGGAGACGCTCGTGGTGATCGGCGGGGAGTTTGGCCGCACGCCGATGGCCCAGAGCAAAGACAAGGGCGCCGGCCGCGACCATCACATCAAGGGCTTCAGCATGGCCCTCGCAGGCGGTGGCATCCGCGGCGGGGTGACCCACGGCGAGACCGACGAGTTTGGCTACCACGCGGTGACCGACATCGTGCACGTCCGCGACCTGCACGCCACGATGCTGCACCTGCTGGGCATCGACCACACCCGCTTCAGCGTGCCCTTCCAAGGCCTCGACGCCAAGCTCACCGGCGTGGAGCCTGCCCGCGTGGTGACCTCCCTGCTGGCGTAGGGCTCGTGATTCGAGACCCCATAAAACCAGCGTGACGTGCCGCAATCATCGAAGGCACTGAGGGCCACGCCCAGTGATGGGCTCGGTTTTCTCGGCTGGCATTAGGGGCTGCGGAGGTTTGGATCGCTCTGCCGCAGCTGCCACCAGGATGTTTTCTCCAGGGGCAGCCGGGGCGCGGAGGATGTCCAGGCTCCGGCGGCATCAAGGGCCCGGCTGAAGGGGCCACCAGCCACAAGGCTCGCGGCGATCACGCCAGCTGCGACGGCCGAGAGGGTGGCGGAGATCAGCGACCGCCGCTGCTTCTGCTCGACGAGGTGCGGCTCCGGTGGCGGCAGGGGAATGCCGCCATACCAGTCGCGGACCAGGTCTTCGATCGCCAGGGCCGTTCCTGCGGTCCGACGGGCGTCGGCATCGTGGCGAAGGGCATCGGCCGCCCGGTCAGCTTCCTCGAGGATCGACTCGCCCGAGAGCCAGATGCTGATGTCCTGGCTGAGCTGGTCACGAAGAGGATTCATCGTCGGCCCTCCACGATCGCCCCGAGGTGTGACCGCAGCTGCGTGCGGGCGCGGTGGATCGCGTTGTTGACCTCCGCGTAGGAGAGCCCGAGTGTCTCGGCGGTGTCACGGTAGCTGAGCCCCTCGCAGACGGTGAGCAGAAAGCAGCCCCGCTCGCGGTCTGGAAGGTTGCCGACGGCCTCAGCAACCCGATCGGCCACCTCACGGGTTTCGGCTGCGGCAGCCGGTGAGACCGTGGTTGCCGGCTTGAGCGAGGCAATCCGCTTCTGCTCGGCCTGCCGAGACCTGCGGTGATCGATGCACAGCCGGGCGGCGGTCTTCACGAGATACGGTCCGAACAGCTCCTCAAGCCGATAGCGGTGGCGGTGCTCAAAGAGTCGCTTCAACGCCTCCTGCACAATGTCTTCGGCGAGATGCCGATCACCGAGGAAAGCTGTGGCAAACCGCAGCACACGCTGGCGGTGGGCTGTGGCCAGCTCGGCAAACATGTCGGCCGACAGGCATCCAGCGGCCGGCATCTCGCGTGCGGCGGTCGCTCCTCTGGTCGAGACTGACGGATGGTGTTGCATGGCATGCTCCCGAACCCGCTCACTCCGCTGAGGTTACCACGGCTCGCTTTCTGCAGGCAGTTCGCCATCAGCCCGGTCGCCAAGCTGCCGCAGCACCTCCGCATCGACGTTTTCGGAAAGGAATCGCACCGCCCCATCGCCCAGGCCGACATTCAGCCCGCCGACATGATGGCTGCCGAATCCCCCGACGAAGAGTGGATCCTCTGGCGTGGCGTCATTGATCCATGTTTCATCGGTCCTGCGAAGGATGGGCGACGTGGTGCGGAGCGTCGAGCGAGTGCCAGAGGTCCAGCCGAGGTCGCCCTCACTCCCGCGTCGCTCAGCAATCACCAGCGTGTTGCTCGAGCCGTCGGCGATGTCGGAGAAGCGGATGCGGCTGTTGAGAAACAGCACACCGTTGTTGTCGTCGTCGATCGGGGCTTCAACGGCGTTGGAGCAGCCGGCATAGTTCGACACGGCCACGCGATGGCCACCTGATTCGCGAACCGACGGCGTTGGTGACGAGGGGCACAGCAGCGGCCCGATGACCACCGACCGCACCGCGGCGTTGGTGTCGGCGTAGACGCCGTCTTCAATGCTGAAGTGACGCGCCAGCCGCTGCTGCTCAAAAAAGGGTAGCAGACGCACAATCCAGCCAACGTGATGCCCTTCAGCCAGACTCTTGATCGGCCCCGATTCCTCGTTCACGCCTGCAGGGAATCGCTCAAAGGCAAACTCATGGTTGTGGAGGGCCAGGCCGAGCTGCGCGAGGTTGTTGGTGCAGGAGCATCGCCGCGCGGCCTCCCGAGCGCTCTGCACGGCAGGCAGGAGCAGGCCGATGAGCACCCCGATGATCGCGATCACAACAAGCAACTCCACGAGGGTGAAGCCATGCTGGTAGGGATGTCGGCGGGATGGTGGAGCAGAGACTGCAGTTGATGCATTCATGGCAGAGATTCCTCGAGGGAAGGCAGAGAGGGAGTCGAGATCCTGAGATTCCGCGAACGACGAATGGTGAGCGGGCCTTCGAGCGGGTAGGTGACAACGATGTGGACGCCCTGTGGGTCCTCGGGATCGCGTGCGATGCTGATGTGAGCGGAGCCGGCACCTGTCAGCTGCTGTGGCGTGAGGTCGACGTCGCCGTCGACTTCCGCGCCTGAAGCATGTCGTGCCCGAGCCAGGTCTTCCGCTGCCACCAGCAGCCGCTCCACCTGTCGCAGCTGCCGTTCGTGCCGCAGATGGTGGCGGGTCGTGGTGGCGGACCGCAGCATCGCGAGGCCAATGGCCGCCGCCACCGCCATACAGGCAACCGCCACCACCATCACACCGCCCCGCCGCGGCTGCTGCCGGCTGGCAAACACCAAGGCCGCCATCGTGGTCATGGTGAACCTCCTTCCGCCGCCCTCGCTGAGGAGACGGCTGCAACGAGGTCGACGGCAAGGCGTGGCCTGTGGGGCGAGTGGCTCTCGATGCGACCCTGCAGGGAGACCAGGGTTCCATCGTGAGATGCGGTCCAGCTGACGGGGCGTGAAAATCGGTACGACTCCCGACGGGTTTCGCCGTGAGCGTCGCTCATGAGTCGCGTGAGCGACGTTTCCATGAGGCGGTAGCGGATGCTGCCTTCGGGCACCTCGATCACCACCAGCACCAGCGGCTCACCGCCGCGTTCGGTCTGCCCCCCTGCCCCTTCGCATTGCACGGAGCGAGCCTGATGGATGTCGCTGCGAAACTGCCGCGCCAGTCGGGCGGCGGTCCGTTCGTCGGCCAGAACCTGCCTCGATCGCGACTCAAAGGTGAAACTCCGATGCACGAGGCCCACCGAGGTGGCCATCACGACCGAGGCAGCGGTCATCGCGGCCATCAGCTCAAACAGCGACACTCCCCATCGGCATCCCCCGTGGCCTGTGCGTGTCATCGTGCGTCCTCCGGGGCAGGCAGAGGTGGCAGCCAGGTGGCCAGGGAGAGCGGTCGCTCCTGGCGGCCGGGAGCATCCCAGCCGAGCGAGAGCACAACGGCCTCCCCCAGCGGCGATGCTCCGGCCCGTGCTGCGGTCAGGCGAGCTCCCGGGAGGAGGTCGCGAAGCTCCGGAGAAAGATCGACAGCCGCCACCGCAGCATCGAGATTCGTTGAGGAAACAGCGGCTAGCCGCTCCGCCTGGTTGGCCAGTTCTTCCAGGGCGAGCCGTTCGTGGCGGGTTTCGCCCACCAGCCGCAGCTGCCGAGCAAACAGCGGCGTGATCGTTGCGAGGGCCATCGCCGTGACAGCTGTCGCGGCGACCACTTCCAGCATGGTGAAGCCTGCCGGCAGCCTGGCAGAGGATGCCCGGGAGGCCTGTGGGCGGACAAGCCATGCGTGGAGCCTAGGCGAGTTCATCGATCAATCCTGTGAGCGAGGAGAAGACAGCCACCGCCTGGAACAAGACCAGCAGGCCCAGCATCACGACAGCGGCAGGCACCAGCGTCTCGCGGAGGACCTGCCCACGCCTGCCCAGGCGGGTGCGGCGGTTCGCGGCGATGCGGTGCATCACCAGCGTGCCGCTCGCGGCGTCGGCGTCGATGTGGGCAGCTTCGGCGGGATTGGCCAGTCCCGCTGCCGCGAGGTCTGCGCCGAGGGCTCCCGATCTGGCGACCTTGCGAAGGCTGGCTTTGAGCCGCGGGTCGACGTGGCAGGCGGCCAGCGTGGTCGCGGCTTCGCACGGAGGGAGCCCGGCATCGATGGCGACTGCCAGCAGGTCGAACGCGGCTGCCTTTCGTCGTGGCCTGCGGAAGGGCCGCAGCAGCAGGCGGCGAAGTGAGGCGGAGAGCCGGATCACCAGGGCCACAGCAACAACCGCAAAGGGAGCCCAGGCGATTCCCCCGAGGAGCCGCACGACGCTCAACCACTGCTCGAAGACAGCCGGCCGGATGGCTCCCAGGTCGTCGAGGACGAACATCAGCTGAGGCCCGATGGCGACCGCCAGGAAGGCCGTCACCATCAGCAGAAGACCAACCACGAACACCAGGTAGCCAACGTCTCCTCGAAGATTGCGGCCGGGCCTGCTGGTGAGCAGGTCATCGCCGGCGAGGGCCGTCTGGACCATCGGCCCGAGAAGCCCTGTCCGCTCGCCAAAGGCAACGGCCACCGCGTGGTCGTCCTGAACCAGCCCCGGCACGGCCGCGATCGCCTCGGAGGCAGTCGCTCCCTGACGGAGCAGACGGGCGGCCTTCTCCAGGCGGGTGCCCTGGCCGCCGCGGCTATCTTCAGCCCAGGCGTCGAGCAGCATCGCCGCGGGTACGCCCGCGGTTGCGGCCGCGGCAATCAGCCGCACGACCGCACCGCTCTCAGCCCTGGTTGCCCAGGTCGACCAGGTCCGTCGCCAGTGACGGCGAAGCCCGCGGCCGATGCGGTGAAGGTGGTTGTCAGGCATGGCTGTCGGTGTCTGGTGTCACGGCGTTGAGGCTTGGGTTGGTCACGACAAGGCGTTGATCATGTGCATCAGGGGCAGAAACACTCCCAGCAGAACGAAGCCCACCAACACGGCGAGCACAGCGATCAGTGCCGGGCCTACCAGCAACGGCCCTGCACCGCTTGATCCAGGGCACAGGTCTTCGTGCGCAGCCGCGATGGCATCCAGCAGGATCGCAGCGGCGTGCGGATCACAGTCGAGTGCGGCCGTTGCCGCATAGGTCAGTGGTCGGCGAGGTGCGGCGGTGTCGATCGGCTGTGCCGCCACGAGCCGACCTGCGACGGCGACGGCGTCCTGCGGCGGCATGGTGCTGGCCACGAGCCTGGCCAGACAGCGGGTGAAGTCTGCGGTCCTGCTGGCGGATCTGCTCAGCCGCCACGTGAGAATCCACCGGCCCACGAACACGATGACAGCCACTGCCATGAGGGGCTGCCAGATGCTCGCGACGAAGGGCCGGATGGCCAGCATGGCCCGTGTCAGCAGCGGCAGCTCAAGACCGAAATCACGAAAGATCAACTCAAAGGTTGTCAGGACAGTCACGGAGAGAAACGCGAGCAGCCCGATGGCGAGGACCGCCGTGACGGCCGGATAGACGATCGTTGCCCACTTCGTGTGTCCACCAGAACGCGGCCCCGCCGCTGCCTGCAGGATGCGGGCTGGCAGCCGTGGATCGCCGCTGGGCGATGCAAACAGCGGCACCCAAGGGGCAAGCGAGGCTTCGGCTGCCGCGATACCGTCCGCGACATTCCCCGAGGCAAGGCATGCCGCCACCGCGAGCCAGGCAGGCCGCTGCCGTGGGGGAAGCTCTTCCGCGACAAGCCGCACGAAGCCCGCCTGTTCTCGGTGCCGGGCGATCGCCGTTGTCACCTGTGTGGCGATGATGTCACGGTCGTTGGATCGTGTGGCTGCGGTCATTGCTCACCTCGTGCGCCAATCGCGTCCTGCGGGGCTGCCAACGAGACGAGCAGGCCCGCCATCGGGCGAAACAGGGCAACGCCGTAGCACAGCACTGCCATCCCAGCGATCAGGCTTCCCGCCAGCGGCAGCAGGCGGCGAGCCTTTTGTCGCTGTCGCTCGTCGAGCGACCGATAGAAGGCTGCCGTTGCCCGGAGCGTGGCTGCCCGGCTGTCGATATCGCTCTGGGCTTCGGCATAACTCACCAGCGGCGAGGTCGTGCCAGGAGTGGGCAGGTTGATGGCCTGCACGACAGCGGTGGCGAGCTGTTCGCGTTGGGCTGGGGGCGTCTCGTTTGCGGCGCTGGTGATCTCCGCCATCACGTCGCATCGGGCAGCCCGGCCGGCATGGCGGCCGACCAAGCCGCTCACGCGAACGATCCAGGCCGCCAGAGCGACGGCGATGACAACGCCCGTGAGCCCCAGTGTGAGATCAGCGAGACCGACACGCGGCCAGGAGGCTTCTGCGGGCACCGGCGGACTCTGAAACTCGTTCTCGAGGCTGGTGATCAGCTGCTGCTGCGTCACCATCGTCCAGACCGTTCCCAAGAGGGCGAGCCCAATGACCACCGCTGGGTACAGAACCGCGAGCCGAAACCGCGCCTGGTCGTCACGGACCGTCGCCGAGGCTGCCTCGACAATCGCTGTGAGGCGACCGTTGAGGGGGTCAGTGAGGTCGTGTTTCATCGCTTCCCGTCCTCTCCGCTGGCTGAAGGCAGCAGCATCCGCAGGGGAACCGTCGCAGCGCCGGCCGTTTTCCGGCACGCCACCGCTGCTGTGAGGTTCCCCTGTACTGAGGAGGACGGAGCCCTCGAAAAAACTTTTTTCGTTTTTGTGGCTCCCGACGGCAGCGTGCGAGGAGCTGCCGGTCGCACGGCAGCCTGCGGTCTGGCCGTCGCCCGTTTTCCGCGACTCGCTGCGGTGCGTGTGTCGCCGTCGGCTACGGTGCCCGTGGGTGGGGAGCATCTCCGCCCAGGTGGGCGACGGGGCGGCCTTGGGCATCGTGGCTGAGGCTCAGCTCGATGCCAAAGAGGGCGGAGAGCCGCTCGGCGGTGAGGGCCTCGGCAGCCGGGCCGTCGAAGGCGACCTGGCCTCGGTCCAGCAGCACCACATGCTCGAAGCCCGGCACGATCTCTTCGAGGTGGTGGGTGACCAGCAGCATGGTCAGGCCGGGGGTGTCGACCAGGCGTGTGAGGAGCTTGAGAAACTGATGCCGGGCAGCCAGGTCGAGGCCGGTGGTCGGCTCATCGAGCACGAGCAGCTCGGGAGCGTGCACGAGCCCGCGGGCGATCAGCACGCGGCGGCGTTCGCCCGTGGAGAGCGTGGCGAGCGTGCGGCCGGCGAGGTGTGTGGCCGACACGCGGGCCAGCGCCGCGGAAACCGCCTCGCGGACGGCCGACGTGAGGTGCACGCGAAAGGCGTTGAGCTTGGCTGCCGTGAAGCCGCTGGCCACCGCCTCGGCAGCGGTCATACGGCCTGAGCGGCCATGAGTGAAGTCGCGGTCGAGCATCGCCGAAACGATCCCCATCCGCCGCCGTAGCTCGGCCACATCCCAGTCGCTGCGGCCGAGGATCCGCACGCTGCCCTGCTGTCCGTCGGCCGCGATCGACGGATAGAGTTCCCGCTCAAGCACCCGCAGAAGCGAGGTCTTGCCGGCTCCGTTGGGCCCAAGGATCACGCTGTGCCGGCCGCGAGGAATCGCCAGCGACATCCCCCGCAGGAGATGGGTCGACTCACGCACGACGCTCACCCGGTCGAGTTCGAGGAGCATCGTCTCCATGCCGCTGGTCTCCTCAGCTGCGGTGCACCTCAGCGGCTCTCGGTGGTCGCCCCGTCGATCCGCTCAAACTCGTGCACGAACAGACCGCTGCGAAGCTTCGGCTCAAACCAGGTGCTCTTTGGCGGCATGATCTCGTCGGCATCGGCCACCGCGAGCAGCTCATCAGCGCTCGTGGCGTGCATCGAGAAGGCGACGCCGTCGCTGCCAGCCCGCTTCTCCAGCTCACCGCAGCCACGCACGCCGCCCACAAACGCAATCCGGGTGTCGGTTCGCGGATCCCCGATTCCGAGGATCGGCGCCAGCACCCGGTCTTGCAGCAGGGCCACATCGAGCGCGGCGATCGGATCGCTGCGGTCGATCGACGCTTCCGGGAAGGTCAGCAGCCACCAGCCGCCCGCCACACACACGAGCACCTGCCCGCGAGAGGCTGGCGTCCCCGCGACCGCAGGCGCAAGCGAGCCAACCTCGCGGAGCTTTTCGAGGAATGCCTCAGCTGAAAGGCCGTGGCGATCGGCCACCACCCGGTTGTAGGGCAGGATGCGGAGCTGGTCGTGCGGAAAGATCACGGCCAGAAAACGGTTGTATTCCTCGCTGCCGCTGTGGCCGGCATTGGTCTTCTGCGAGGCGGTGGCAGCCCGCTCGCCACCAGCAGAGCGGTGATGTCCGTCGGCGATGTAGAGTCGTCCGAGGCCTTCGAAGGCCGACACATAGGCAGCCGGATCCGCCACCGGCCAGCCGGTGTGCTGCACGCCGGCTGGGTCCACAAAGTCAAACAGCGGCTCCCCCGCCATGTCACCGGCCATCCGCTCGGCGATCGTCACGCCACCGGTGGCCTCGTCGCGGAAGCAGAGAAACACAGGTTCCGCGTGGCTTGCCGTCACCAGCATGTGCCGCGTGCGGTCGTCTTCCTTGTCGGGCCGCGTCTTCTCATGCTTGCGGATCTCGCCGGTGCGGTACTGCTCGGCTTCCACGCACGCCACCACACCCGTCTGGGCCACGCCCTCGCGAATCTGTCGATACAGGAAGAGGCTTGGCGAGGACTCTCGCGACAGCGTGCCATCGGCAAGCATCGCCTGCAGGTTGTCGCTGGCCTTCTGGTAGACCTCCGCTGCATGGCAGTCGGTTCCCTCGGGAAGATCGATCTCCGACCGCACGACGTGCAGAAACGACGTCGGCTTCCCCTCGGCTCGCTCCCTTGCCTCCTCAGTGGAGATCACGTCGTAGGGGTCGCAGGCGACCTCGGCGGCGTTTTCAGCGGAGGGACGGAGGGCGGCGAAGGGGTGGATGCGGATCATCGGGTCTCTCGAGGGCTGGCGTGTCGGCG
>CALCGM010000276.1 GCA_937900985.1 uncultured Planctomycetaceae bacterium
CTGTGTATGAGATCGGCGACGATCCCAAGGAAGGCATCTACTTCGCCATGAAGCGAGTCTCTGGGGAAAACCTCTTCCAGATTCTCAGGCGGGTGGCCACCGAGGAGGCCGACACCGCGGCGGGCAACACAGTGGCGGAGTTTCCCCTGCATCGTCGTGTGGCGATCGTGGCCGACGCAGCGCAGGCCTTGATGTATGCCCACGCCCGCGGTGTCATTCACCGCGATGTGAAGCCCGAGAACATCTGGGTGGGCAACTTTGGCGAGGTGCTGCTGCTCGACTGGGGTGTGGCCAAGGTGTGGGGGCAGCCCGACGACATGCCACTCCACCCGACCGTTGCCCGGCAGCAGGAGCAGGTTCAGGAGTTGACCATGGCAGGTGAGCGGCCAGGCACACCGCTCTACATGTCGCCGGAGCAGGTCAACGTCAACCGAGCCCAGGTCGACGAGCGAAGCGACATCTTCAGCGTGGGCGTCGTGCTCTACGAGACGGCCGCCTTGCGGGAGCCATTCCGCGGCCGGGTGATCCAAGAGACGTTTGAAAACATCATCCACGACACGCCGATGCCCCCGTCGGAGCGGAGCCCAGAGCAGGGCATTCCCAAGGCGTTTGATGATGTGGTGATGAAGGCGATTGCCAAGACGCCGACCGACCGCTTTCAAACTATGCGGCAGCTGCTCGAAGCGCTCCGCGAGGTCGACTTTGGGCCGCACAGCCACGGCATCTGAATGCTCGGACGCGAAAAAAAACCACCCCCGCGAACCTCGGTTGGCCCGCGGGGGTGGTGCTCGTTCGTGCTGAAAAGCGGTCGCTTAGGCGAGGGCTTCCTTCACGGTCTTGATGATGGCCGCAGCCACCTTGTAGGGGTCGGCGTTGGAGGCCGGCCGACGGTCTTCGAGACGGCCCTTCCAGCCATTCTCGATCGTTCCGACCGGGATGCGGATCGAGGCACCGCGGTCTGAAACGCCGTAGCTGAACTGGTCGATCCGCTGCGTCTCATGCTGCCCGGTGAGCCGCTGATCGTTGTCAGCGCCGTAGACACTGATGTGACGATCGACAACGCCGCCGAAGCCTTCGCAGATCTTGGTGAACACATCCTTGTCGCCACAGGTCCGCATCACTTCGTTGGAGAAGTTGGCATGCATGCCTGAGCCGTTCCAGTCGGTCTTGCCGAGCGGCTTGGGATGCCATTCGATGGCATAGCCGTAGTCTTCGCCGATCCGCTCGAGCAGATACCGCGACACCCAGATCTCGTCTCCGGCCTGCTTGGCACCCTTCGAGAAGATCTGATACTCCCACTGACCGGCAGCCACTTCGCCGTTGATGCCTTCGACATTCAGGCCTGCTTCAAGGCAGGCGTCGAGGTGGTCTTCCACACACGGACGGCCATGGGCGTTGTTGGCACCCACGGAGCAGTAGTAGGGGCCCTGGGGCTTGGGATAGCCGCCAGCCGGGAAGCCCGGAGGATTGTTGTTTTTGGTGTTCCAGAGGAAATACTCCTGCTCGAACCCGAACCAGAAATCGTCATCATCGTCGTCGATGGTGGCCCGGCCATTCGACTCGTGGGGCGTGCCGTCTGCATTCAGCACTTCGGTCATCACCAGATAGGCATTCTTGCGGCCTG
>CALCGM010000277.1 GCA_937900985.1 uncultured Planctomycetaceae bacterium
GATGACCCTGCGAAAACTTCCGGTCGCCCTGCTCGTCGCTTTGGCTCTGGTCGGCCTGATGTCTGCCCATGCTGCCGCGGCCAAGCCGAAGCAGCCCAACATCCTTGTCATCTGGGGCGACGACATCGGCCAATCCAACCTCAGCGCGTATTCACGAGGCATGATGGGCTACCACACGCCCAACATCGACCGAATCGCTCGCGAAGGCATGATGTTCACCGACTACTACGGAGAGCAGAGCTGCACGGCAGGCCGGGCATCGTTCCTGCTTGGGCAGAGCGTCTTTCGCACAGGGCTCTCAAAGGTTGGGCTCCCGGGCGCGAAGGAAGGCATCAGCACGCTCGACCCGACCATCGCCGGACTGCTCAAAGACCAGGGCTACGCCACGGGGCAGTTTGGCAAGAACCACTTCGGCGACCGCGATGAGCACCTGCCGACGAACCACGGCTTCGACGAGTTCTACGGCAACCTCTACCACCTGAATGCCGAAGAGGAGCCCGAAAACGAGGACTATCCCAGCGACCTGGTGCTGCCCGATGGCACGTCCTTTCGGAAGCGGTTTGGCCCGCGGGGCGTGATCAAGTCGTTTGCAAACGGTGAGATTGTGGACACCGGCCCGCTGACCAGCGAGAGGATGGAGTCAATTGATGACGACTCAAGCGACCGGGCCATCGACTTCATTCGTCGCCAGCATGCGGAGGGAAAGCCCTGGTTTGTCTGGTGGAATGGCACCCGAATGCACTTCCGCACGCACGTCAGCGACGAGCGGATGCAGGAGATCAAAAAGAAGTATCCGCGGGCCGACGAATACACCGTTGGCATGGTCGAGCACGACATGCACATCGGCAAGTTTTTGGAGCTTCTCGACGAGCTCGGCCTCGCCGACAACACGATCGTGCACTACTCAACCGACAACGGCCCGCACTCCAACACCTGGCCGGATGCCGGCTCAACTCCGTTTCGTGGTGAAAAGAACACCAACTGGGAGGGCGGCTGGCGGGTGCCCTGCATGGTCCGCTGGCCGGGCGTGGTCAAGCCGGGCAGCATCTCCAACGAGATCGTCCACCACATGGACTGGCTGCCCACCTTTCTGGCGGCGGCGGGCAAGTCTGACATCAAGCAGGACCTGCTCGACGGCTACACCTCGCCTGCCCTGGGCCGCGACTACAAGGTGCACCTTGACGGCTACGACCTGCGAGATCACCTCAAGGATCCCCAAGCCACGCCCAGCCCGCGGAAAGAGGTCTTCTACTTCTCCGACGATGGCGACCTGACCGCGCTGCGGTATGCCGACTGGAAGTTCATCTTCATGGAGCAAAAGACGCAGGGCACGCTTCGCGTGTGGATGGAGCCCTTCACCCCGCTCCGCCTCCCGCTCATCTTCAACCTCCGCCGCGACCCGTATGAGCGGGCCACGATCACGTCCAACACCTACTACGACTGGCTACTCGACCGGGCCTTCATGCTCGTGCCAGCCCAGGCGTATGTCGGGCAGTTTCTCGCCACCTTCAAGGACTACCCACCACGGATGAAGGCCGCCAGCTTTTCGCTCGACAAAGTCATGGAGACGCTGGAGCAAGGGGCAGCCGGCGGACCCTGACGGACTTCACCCGCCACAAAAATGCGGGGCCTCTGCCACATCGCGCAACTCCGGTGCCGCCGCGAAACGAAGAACCTGTCTGTGGAAAAAGCCCATGGAGGACTTTTCCCACGGACAGCTAGTGCAGCGACCGCAGGTAGGCAACGAGGTCGGCCAGCTGCTCGGTGGTGAGGTTGTTGACGATGCCGCTGGGCATCATGCTCACCTCCTGCTTGATCCGCTCGTCGATTGCCTCCCGTGGAAACTCGTGCGGCAGTCCGTCGGTCTGGCGGATCGTGACCGTCTCGGCGCTTTCCAAAGCGACAAAGCCGGTGAACACGCGGCCGTCGTCGAGCAGGAAACTCCAGGTGTCGAAGCCCTGGGCGATCGTCTTGCCTGGGTCGAGAATCGACATCAGCAGTTCCTGCTTGGTGGACCGCTTGCCGATATCGACCAGGTGCGGTCCCTTCGGACGTTGGCCATTGGCGTAGGTGTGGCAGTGGATGCACGCCTGCGCCCGGAAGAGCTCACGGCCGGCATCCGCATTGCCCTCCATCGGCAGCACTGCAGCCAGCACGTCTGCTGCTGAGATGTTGCCGATCTGATCTGGGTCGCCCGGATCGAAGGCCGGCACCGCGATCGGCTCGGCCAGTTCATCCATGGCGGCAACCGGCGCTGCAGCCCCGCCACCGATCTCGACCACATGCCGCGCGAGCTGATCCTTGAGGTGCGTCGCCAGCGGCTCCGCCGCCTCTCCCAAGGCCACCGCCACCGCTTCGGCAATCCGCTCCGACTCGCTCCACTCCTCTCGGTCGTAGTAGGGGCCGGTCGTATCGGGCCGCGTTCCCCACCAGCCTGGGCTGTCGGCGGTGTAGTCGCCCTCACGGCGAGAGAGCCGGATCAGCGTTGTCCAGATCTCTTGACGCAGCGTGTCATCACGCGTGGAAGCGAGCGTGCGAAACAGGCCGTCGACCGCCTCGGCAGAGTGCAGGTGCTTCAGCGCCCAGAGGGCGCCGCGGCTGCTCGAGCCAGGCAGGGCTTCGATGCAGGCGTCGACGGCATCGAGTGCCACGACCGCCTGCATCGCCAGATGCGGGAGCACCCGCTGCGGATGCGGCAGCCGCCAGTCGTCGATCGGCTCAGCTGCATCCGCTCCGGCATCTTCGAGCGGTTGGCTGGCGATCTGAAGAAGCCGCGACGCCGCCTCGCGGTCTCCCAGCCGGCCCGCCGCAATCACCGCCGCAGCCTGCACCCGCGGGCTTGGGCTCGAGAGCTGCTCCCGCACCGCAGCCACCAACGCGGGCTGCACGTCTGCGTTTCCGGCCAGGTCGGCGACGGCTCGGATCGCATGCTCAGCGAGCTCCTCATCCCCAAGCCACGATGCTGCCGCCAGACCAAACGCCGCAGCGTTCGCCTGCCGCAGCGTCCAGAGAGCAACCACCCGGGCATGCTGTGAGGCCGAGCTGTCGTCGGCCACCGCACGCAACGCGGCCGTCACCGACGCACGCGTGTTGCTGTCAGCACCAGCCACCCGCCGCAGGAGTTCCCGCTGCACATGCAGCCGCATCGCCGCGGATGGATGTCGCAGCAGCTCGACCAGCGACAACGCCGTCAGGTCAGCCACCGCCGGCACCGGCTGGGGCACAAAGTCGATCGGCGTGATCATCGCGACAAAACCGATGTTGGGCCCGTCGTAGTTGAACTGGCCGTTCTTCCAGCTGCTGACATACAGCCGCCCGCTGGCGTCGGCATCGATGTCGGTCGGCCTGGGAATCGTCACGAACGGCTCCTGATGCGCATCAAAGGTGGCGCCGTTGACAGGCAGGCGATGGGCAAACACCTCACTGCGGCCCCAGTCGCAGGTCAACAACTGATCGTTGAAGGGAATCGGCCAGCGGTCGTCCTGGAAATACATCGCGCCGCAGCCGGAGCCGCCACCGTAGTCGGCCAAAGGCGGCATGATTTCCTCACTGAAGTTGATGTAGAGCGAGGGGTAGCCGTAGTGGGCCGTCTGCATCACATGCGAGAGGCGAATGTCCCAGCCGCCGCCGTCGTTGGTGTTGTCGCGGGTGTAGAGATTCATCAGCGGATCGATCGCCACATCGACGATGTTTCGTTGGCCCCAGGAATAGATCTCCATGCCGGTGCCATCAGGACGCACCCGCACCACCCCTCCGCCCCGTCGGCCGAGCGTGCGGCCGTCGCGGCCCACCGCCTGCTGAAAGCCGAAGTCGCCCACGGCGATGTAGATCCAGCCATCCACGCCGAGGCGGATGCCGTTGGTGGTGTGATCCGCTCCGCGATTCTCCACCTCGCTGGTGCTGATGCCCTCGACCAACACCTCGCTTGTCTCAGCCACGCCATCGCCATCCTCGTCGTGAAAGACCGACAGCAGCGGCGGATGCAGCACCCACAACGACCCGTTGTCGTAGACAAGCCCCCGCGGATGATCCATCCGAGCAAACTCGGTGATCTCGTCTGCCATGCCATCACCATCGGTGTCGAGGCATCGCAGCACCTTGCCGCGGCCCGGCTCTTTGCCAAGCGAGCCCTGCTCATCAACGCCCACAAACACCTCGCCTGTCGCAGCAGCGGTGAGGCAGACGGGATAGTTGACGTCTGGTGGCACGGCATACAGCTTTGCCTCAAACCCATCGGCCACCCGCACATCGGCCAGGCTTCCCTTCACTCCATCGGCCGACCCATCGCTCACGAGGTCGACAAGCTCACCAGCTGACGCCTCCAGCTCCCAGAGCGATCCCCAGCCACCGGTGCTGCAGCCGAGGAACGTGACCCGCAGATAGCGGGTGTCTGGCGCGTCGACCGTGTGGGCCAGCACGCCTCGCTTCCGCTTGTTCTCGCGGGCATCCACGAGCATGGCCCACGACTCCCCGTCGGCCGAGCCCTCCACGGTGTAGTGGTAGATCGCTCGCTTCCGCTGCTCCCAGTGCAGCCGGATGTTGCGGAGATGCTGAGCCGCTCCCAGGTCGACCATCACCCATTCGTCGGTCTGGGCACCATCCGCACACCAGCGGGTGTCGAGCCGGCCGTCGGTGAGATGCGGCTCCGGATTGCCGCCTTGGGTGCTCTTGGCCGTCACCAGGGCTTCGAAGGCCAGATTGCCTTCGCCACAGCAGTTGCCACCAGTGGCCGCCGACGTCGACTCCACAGCCGCGTCGATCAGTTGCTCGATCTCTGCGTTGAGCTCTGCCGTCGCCGGCGTGAAGCCCTGCTCCACGTCGCGTCCCGTCGCCCAGAGCACGGCTCGGGCCATCATGTCGAGGTACGCCGGCTCAGCCATCGTTTCGTTGTAGTGGCCCATCGTGCAGCCAAAGACCGGCGTGCCCCGGTAGTCGTTGGTCCACACACAGACCTGCGGCTCGCCGTCTGCCTGGCGGTTGGCCTGGGCAAGTGGCGTGGCGGTGTCAAACACCCGCACGCTGTGATAGAGCTCACCCTTTGGTGCGACAAAGGTCGGCCCGAAGCCCTGCATGATGGGATGGTCGGGCTTGAGGATGTCGGCGGTGTAGGAATAGTGCGGCCCGTGCCCTGGCGACTCCAGGCCCACAAACTCAAACCAGCGGTCATCCCCAACGCGGTAGCAGTGCATGGCACAGTGGATCAGGATCGCCGGCACGCCCTCGCGATGCGGCCGCAGAATGCGGTCCACAAAGGCCAGGTCTTTGACATCCGAGAAGCACTCGTTGTGGACAACGATATCGAAGCCTTCCGCCCAGTCGGGGTTGTCATACAGCGGAATCGCGGTGTCGGTGGTGGTGCCTCCCTGGTGCACCACCGTCCAACGCACATTCGCCCGACCACTGATGCCGCGGGTGAGGATCCGCTTCTGCCGGTCGTAGTCGTGGCAACAGCCACCGGTCACCAGCAACGCCTGGATCGGCCGGTCGCTCGCCGTCGCGTTCGGTGCGGCCGTTGGCTCTGCACCACGGCACACAGCATCGCTGTGGCCCAGAGCGATCAGCCCCAAAACGCCCAGGCCCACAGTCGCCCAGAGACCACGCACCACACACTGTCTGACAGATATCTTCATCTGGTGTCTTCACACTCCCAGGTGTTTCCTACTGCTCGCCCCACGGCCCGAGCCCAACCACGCTGCCTACCGTGAGCTGCCGGGGATCGACCACGACGTGCTTCACCTTACGGCGATTCCAGGTGTAGGTCATGTGCACGAGACCATCCGCCGTTTGAATCATCGCAGGGTAGGAGAACTCGCCGGTATCTTCCCGCTCGACGATCGCTGCGGCTCGCCACTCCCGGCCGTCGTCGCTGATCGCCAGGTTGAGCACGTTGCGTTTGCCCCAGCCGTCTTCGCGGCCTTCGCCGGCGAGGTGGTTGTAGAGCAGCAGATGCCGTCCATCAGCCAGCGTGAGGGCCTCGATCCCAGAGTTGTTGTTGGGCAGGGCCGAGGCCTCCAGCTCCGTCCAGCTGCGGCCCTCATCGGCCGAGAAGGCCTGCACGATCCGCTCCTCTTTGGAGCGAAACATCGCCTGCAGCCTGCCGTCGGCCAGCCGCAGCAGCGTCGGCTGGATCACCTGAAACGGCTGCTCGGCCGGCTCAAACCGCTCCCATGAGCTGCCGAGCTCGGGATGGTCGAGATCCACAAGCCGCTCGAAATGAAACCGCCAGTCGTCGTCGTGCTCGGTCGACGACGGACAGAGCAGGCTGCCATCAGCCAGCAGCGTCGGCTTGCCACGCACAGGCCCATCGATCCCCTCGGGCAGCCGGCGACGGTCGCGGAAGGAACGGCCTCCGTCGTAGCTCACCACCAGCTCGCCCCACCAGGTTGACGGATCCGGGCCGACCTTAAAGAAGAGCATCGTCGGCCCATCGCCTGGCGGCTGGTAGAGCACCGGATTCCAGCAGGGATGCCGTGAGCTTTCAAACTGAATGCCGTTGGCCCACTCCACGGGCGACGACCAGCCGCCGCCGTCGTGGTAGCTCGACCAGATGCCCACGTCGGGATGCTTCTCCCGCGTGCCCCCAAACCAGGCCGCGACAATGCCGCGGGGCGTTTCGCAGAGCGTCGAGGCATGGCACTGCGGAAAGCTCGCGTTTTCAAACACAAACGCCTCGCTGACCAGCCCCGGAAAGCGTTGGTGCGGAAAGTCCCGCGGACGGCGAGCCCGCATCTCGTCATCCGAGTAGCTGATGCAGTCGTCGTGCTTGATGAAATACAGACGCCCATCCTCCGCACCCACCACCAGGTCTGGCTTGCCATCCCGATCAAAGTCGCACGCCGTGGGGCTTGAGGTGTGGCCGGAGATGTTGCGACGAGCGAGGTTGCCGACCTTCTTCAGCACGACCTTGCCGTTGCGGTCTTCGCAGTTGCGATACCAGGCTGCGTTTTCTGAGTTGACGAGCACATCCAGCCGGCCATCGCCATCCCAGTCGACCACATCAAGCTTCACGCGGCCGCTGCGGCCAGCACTGCGGGGGTTGAGCCGCAGCGGCTGCCCCGACTCATCGATGAAGATTCGCGTCTCTTCAGAAGAGCGGCTCTGGCAGCTGAGATAGCCCTCCTGGTCGAGGATCACGAGATCGAGCTGCCCGTCGCCATCGAAGTCGGTGGCCATCGGCGTGGTCCGCCACTGGGTCTGCAGGTTGGCCGCCTCCGTCTGCCACCAGCTCCACGTCGGCGGCCGGCCTGGCCGCCACAACGGCAGCGGCTCTTCTCGCAGCCCGTCGACGGTGTTGCGGAGCAGCTGAATCCGCGGCCAGATCGAGTTGAAGACGATGTCGTCGCGTCCGTCGCCATCCCAGTCGGCAACCGACAGGGTCGTGTAGCCCCACTTCGCCTCCGCTGGCCCCTGAACCGACCCCGCCGGCCCGGCCATCACGCGAAACACACGGCCGTCGGCTTCGAGCAGCTCCGGGGCAGACCAGCTCGTGCCCTGCCCGTCGAGGTTGGTGAAGACGGCGATGCTGCCCGCGGTGTTGCCGCAGACGAGATCTTCATCGCCATCACCATCCCAGTCGTGGGCATGCGGCGTGACGAGGGCCCCAAACTTCAGCGTGTCGGCCTGCTGGCGAAAATACCGTGGCTGCTTGAAGACCGGCCCACCTGCGGCCTCCGGCAGCACGTTTTCCACAAACGCCACGCGGCCATCCTCATCCCCCACAATCAGATCGATGTCGCCATCGGCATCCCAGTCGATCGCGGTGGGCGTGATCATCTGCAGGTGCATGGAGAGCGGCTGGCCATCGTCGGCGGTCAGCTTGAAGCCCGACGCATACTCCGGCTGCCCGCGGGTGCCGACGTTCTCGAAGTAGGTGAAGCCGTCGAGAAACTCACCGCAGAGGAGATCGAGGTCGCCGTCGCCGTCGAAGTCGGCGAGGTTGGGGCTCGGCCAGCCATAGACATCCACCGGCGAGCCACCAGCGAGGATCTTCCGCGGCGTGTCGGCATACACGCCATCAATGCATTCAATCAGATACACCCAGCCATGCAGCGGGCCGTTTCGCCAGCGACCCTGGGCGTCGAACGCCTGATCCCAGACGTAGTCGCTCCAGTCGCCGATGCCGACGACGAGATCCTGATCGCCATCCCCCTCCCAGTCGACAAGTCGCCACATGCGGGCCCGCGTGTTGCCGGCATGGAAGCGGGCGTTGGGATAGATCTCCACCCCGCCCTCACCGGCGGCGCCAGTCTCGCGAAACCGTGGATACTCGACGTTCTCCCGCAGCACCCGCGGCGTGCCATCGACCTCGCTCACCTGCACGTTGTGGCCGGTGGGCCCCAGCCGAACCCCCGGCTTGAAGACCGGCATCGGCTCGGCCGGATCCTGCGAAGGATTCTCGAAATACCACAGCCCGTTTGACGGCTTGTCTGGGCAGGAAACAACGAGGTCGAGGTCGCCATCGTGGTCGTAGTCCATCGGCAGCGGCCACGCCCACAGCCCCACGCCGAGGTCGACCTCAAGCCCAGGGTTGTTGTAGCGGAGCGGCTGCAGCTTCCAGGTGTCGTCTGCCTGGAGCGGCAGCGTCGCCAGCAACGCCACCGCACCTGCAAGCATCGCGGTGCACTGCTGCCGACTGAGAGAAATCATGGCGTGGGCTCCCCAGGGGTATGGAGGAGCCCTCATGCCACGGCCCCACCACAGCCAAAAGGGTAGCCCCAGCACGGGGCGATTCGCCAGCAGAAGCCATGCTGAGCGGGCAGAACAGCCCAGGATTCGCAAGCGGCGGCGGCAGGCCACCGCAGCCAGCCGTGCGCCGCTCTCAGGCTGTGCAACGAGCTTGCCGCCGCAGGATGCCCACGTGGCACAAGGCGATGGAGGCTTTTCCGACGGACAGCTAGCGGATCATGTCGGCGCGAGCCGCCCGCATCTCTTCGGCAGCCTCGGGGCCGAAGGCATCCAGACCGTCATAATCGTCGTCCATCACGGAGAGATCCTCTTTGATCCCTTCGGCGGCGTTCTCAAACTGTCGCCGCACGCCCTGCCCCCAGCCGCTGAGGGTCTGGCAGCCCGCGGCAGCACTCACGGCTGCCAGAACGAGCACCACGATCAACCGGCGAGATGTTGCTCCCATCGCTTGCACTCCGTGCTGTGAAGTTGGGGCGAACGATAGGCTCGACACGAATCCGGGTCAACGCCGAGAACCGGCCGGATCAGCCCCGGCTCGCATCCGCTGCCACAGGCTTTCCAGCGATTTCAGCCGCCCGCGGGGCACGGTGTCGCGACCAAACGACGACCAGCTGACCAGCTCCGCCAGCTGCTGCGCCTCCTTCGCGATCGACGGCAGCCGATCCCCCACCACCTCGGCAAACTCGTGCGCGGTCTGCTGCGTGCGGCGACGGAAGCCGAGGTCGCCGCTCCAGGCTTCAAAGGCCTCGAAGCTGTAGCGAATCAGCTCGTCGGTGGAGGCCTTCGCAGCCTTGCCCGAGGCAAATGGATCGGAAAACTCCGCAAACGTCCGCGGCGGTGGTGGCGGCGGCGACTCCGCCTGCGGCTGGCCGCCCGGTCGGCTCTCCCTTCCGGCAAACAGCCGCGCCCAGAGCTCGCGGAGGGCGTCGAGCATGCCCCCGATCGCCGTGAGGATCGCTGCCCGATACCACCAGGCAGCCCCCCCGAGCACGACGGCCAGCACGATCCAGCCAAGGATCTTCAGCCACCCGCCCATCGATGAGATTTCTGGGAGCTGCGACGGCGGCGATTGAGGCTGGCCTGACGTCGCATCCGGCGGCTGGCGATCGGCGGCCTGCTGCTGGCCGGCGGCGGCGGGCGGCGGGCTGTCGTCAGCATCGCTCGGCTGCCGGGCAGCCTGCTCCTCGGCGGCAGACTCGCCGTCCTGCGTCGGCTGCTGAGGCTGCTCCGCCTGGGCCGGCTGGCCGGGGGTGGCCTGCGTTGCGGTCGGACGACTCGCAGCCTCAGACGACGGCGGACGTTGACGTGCCGCAGCCGGCTCCTCGCGATTCTGCCGCGAGCCCTCGTCGCGGCCCGGCTGCTGCGGCTCGCCGTCCTGCGTCGCCGCTTCCTGCTCTGCGTCGCCGTCGTGCAGCCGCTGGGCCTCGTCGCGATGCTGCTGCTGGGCTCCCCTCTCCTCTTCAAGGCCGCGGCCACCGCCGGCCCATCGCGAGGTCGCAAGCCCCTCGCGAACGCTCGCCACCATCGGCAGATCGGCCACGCTGTAGCCGACGCCGCGGCCAGCCAGGATCAGACACACCAGCAGGATGCCTGCAATGAGAAGTGAGCCACTGACCACCCAGGCCGCTGCCATCGCCGCCGGCATCGCCAGTCGTCGCTGCCGCAGGGTGCGGCGGAGGTTGAGGAAGCTGGTGACCAGCAGCAGCCCAAGCCCCGAGGCGACGTAGGTGGCCAGCAGCAGAAAGGCGAAGCGTCGGGCGGCCTGATCGTCGGCAGGCAGAAACAGCTGGCCGAGCCCAAACAGCGGCAGGGCCGCCAGGGAGAAGTAGAGCACCCACACGCCAGGAGCATGAGGCCGACGCCGAGCGTCCACGAACCGCTCCCAAAGGCTTTTCCGGGGAAGCTCGGCGGTCGTCACGCCGTCCAGCCTGGCCGCCGCCTCGCCGCCGCGGCCTTCTGCATCCAGCCCGGCTGTCTCGAGCAGGCCCGCTCCGGAATCTGCGTCTTCGTCGTCATCGTCGATCACGGTGCAGTCCCAGGTGAGGCAGTCGGTCGACCACCAGATCAGGGCCACCAGGCCAATGCTCAGCAGCGGGCTGAACGCCGCCAGCGGACCGCGAAACTCGACAAACCGCCAGGCCGCGATGGCCACGAGAATCCCCAGCGGCGCTGCAAACAGAGCCGCCTGCTCACGGCCATCCTCAATTGAGATGCGGGCAATCCCCACTGCCCCCACCACAAACCAGGCCATGATGAACTGCAGCCGTCCGCCAAACTGCCCCTGGTAGAAGACCTCAATCAAGAAGAAGACCATGCTGCCGACGAGCAGCCCGATCAGGATGGGCCCCACAGCGATCGCCAGGTAGTCGCCCAGGGTTGGCTCGAGTCGCTTTCGCCTGCGTCGGGTCATCGGCTTCTCACCTCCTCCACCGCACAGCAGACGCCACTCAGGCAGCCGCTCGATGCACCAGCGGCGCCACAACACTCGCGATGCCCGCCTCGTCTTTGAGCTGGTAGGTGTCGATGCCCAGGGCGAGCAGCGGCCCGGATGCCACCGAAAAAGCGTAGTCATCCCAGAGGCTGAGCACCGCCGCCACCACAAAGCCTTGCCGCTTGAGCATCGTCATCGCAAGAATCGCTGCGTCGGTCACGGCGGGCACCACAACCACCACCGTCGCATTCCGCGGCAGCCGGTGCATGCACTCACCGACGAGCTGCGGCAGCGTCAGCCCGTCGGTCAGCTCCAGCCGGGCGAGCGTGGCCAGGATCCGCAGCAGCTGATCCGCCCCGGCTCGCGTCGGCACCACCATCGGCTGCAGCCGATGGCTCTCCGGCAGCATTTCAGCAGCCTTGCGGGCCGCATCCCGCGTCCGCAGGTCAAAGCCCCAGCCCTGCAGGCGAATGCGATCCGCTGCATCGCGGCCATTGGTCACCAGCCCCACCTGCTGCCCCATCTCGTAGACCGCCTGCGAGAGCGATGCCGCGGCCGTGATTGCCAGCTCGCTGCGGACGGGCTCGTTGCGGGGATCGTGCGAGGCCTGGTGAAAGTCGAGCAGGAGCGTCATGCCGGCAATCGCCGACGGCTCGTAGACCTTGCTGTGCAGCGTGCCGGTGCGGGCCGACGCTCGCCAGTGCACCCGGCGGATCGGGTCGCCGGCCACATAGGCCCGCACGCCGGCAATCCGCGTGGGATCTTCAAACAGCCGGTGCGTCAGCCGCACATCGCCCAAGGGCCGCCGCGACCGCACGTCGTAGCCGAGCAGCGGCACCACCTTGGGATAGACCATCAGGAAGTGCGGGGCGGCCGCCACGCGGTAGCGACGATGCAGGCCGAAGAGATCACCCGTTTCCAGCACCGTCGGCCCGAGCTGGTAGTAGCCACGCATGTTGCACTGCAGTTCATACCGCAGCTCAGCCGTGCCGCGGGGGGCCAGCATCACGAGTTTCGTCCGCCGCCCCTGCTGGCCGAGATTGGGTGGATCAAACATCACCGCAGCCCGCGGCAGCAGGTCTTCCACCAGGCACCAGGGGATCGGCAGCAGGCCCCGATTGCGGATGCGAATCACCACCGAAACCGTGTCGCCAACATCCGCCACAACCCGACTGGTCTCCCGCTGTGCCGAGAGGCTCTCGATCCACCAGCGGGCCAGCAGCCGGCTGCCCACGAGCAGCAGGAGCAGCGCCTCCATCGCATACGCGAGAAACGTCAGCTCGAAGATCAGCGACGCCGCCAGCACGATCGCTGCGGCAAGGATCCAGTGCAGCATGCCGCCCTCACCTCACTCGACGGTTGGCACCGTGACCTGATCGATGATCTCGTCGATCACCTGGGAGGCGGTCACATGCCGCAGCCGGCTCTCCGGCGTGAGGATCAGCCGATGGTTGAGCACGGCCGTGGCGATCCGCTTCACATCGTCCGGGCGGACATAGCTGCGGCCCCGCACGGCAGCCATCGCCTGCGATGTGCGAAACAGGGCAATCGACGCCCGCGGGCTGCCGCCGAGGCTCAGCTCCTCATGGTCGCGGGAGAGATGCACGATCTGCAGCAGGTATTCCCGCACCTTCTGGTCGACATGCACAGCCCGCACTGCCTGCTGGCAGGCGACGAGCTCATTGGTAGCGATCACCGGCTCCAGTCGGTCGATCGGATGCTCGGCTTCCAGCACGCTGAGCATCTTCAGCTCGTCGTCGAAGGAGGGATATCCCAGCGTGAACCGCATCAGGAAGCGATCCAGCTGGGCCTCGGGCAGCGGAAAGGTGCCCTCGTGGTCGACGGGGTTTTGCGTGGCGATCACCAGAAAAGGACGCGGCAGCTCGCGGGTGTCGCCGTCGACGGTCACCCGGCTTTCCGCCATCGCCTCCAGCAGCGCCGCCTGCGTGCGGGGCGTGGCCCGGTTGATCTCGTCGGCGAGCACGATCTGCGAAAAGATCGGACCGGCGCGAAACTCAAACTCACTGGTCTGTTGGTTGAAGATCGAGCCGCCGGTCACATCGGTCGGCAGCAGGTCGGGGGTGCACTGGATGCGTTTAAAGCTGCCGCCGACGCTGCGGGCCAAGGCCCTGGCGAGCATCGTTTTGGCCACCCCGGGCACATCCTCCAGCAGCAGGTGCCCCTCGCAGAGCCAGGCCACCACCGCGAGGATCAGCTGCTGCCGCTTCCCGACGATCGCCTTCTCGACGTTGGTGATCAGTTTCTTGGCGGTCTCTTTGACGTCGATCATGGCGTCTCGCTGCTACGGGGGCGGAGGCGGCCGCGCAGACCGAGGACGCCGTGGGGAGATTGTCGGCCGTCGCGTCAGAGCCGTCCACCTGAGTCCACCAGCGGAGCGGCGACAGGCCACACGGCCACGGTGTAGAGTGACGCCCCCTGGGGGGACGATGGCAGCGTGGGCCGGGCAGCCCACGGTGCGGTTCCGTGAGAGGAAAACGAGGCACGCATGACGCCACCAGATGCCGGCACTCCGTGGATCGCCACGCCCGTTGCGCAGCTGCTGATCCGCGACCTTCTCAGCAGAGCGCGCGCGTGGGCTCCCGAGCAGACGATCACCTACCGCGACCTGCGGGAGCACGACTACACCGAGTTCTTTGCCAGGATCGATCGTGCGGCGGCGATGCTCGTGCGGCTGGGGGTGAGGCCTGGCGACCGCGTGGGGGTGATGGACTGGGACAGCCATCGTTATCTCGAGCTGTTCTTCGCAGTGCCGATGCTCGGGGCGGTGCTCCACACGGTGAACGTCCGCCTCACGCCGGAACAGATGGGCTGGACGATCCGCCACGCAGAAGACGCGGTGCTGCTCTTTCACCCTGATTTCCAGCCAGTCGCCGAAGGCCTTGCGGCAACGCTGCCGAGCGTCCGCACCTGGGTGTCGCTCTCCGATGAGGGAGCGGCCCCCGACAGTTCCCTTCCGCTTGCCGGCGACTATGAGCCGCTGTTGGCCGCGGCTGCCGACGACGTGGCCGACGGCTTCGACTGGCCCGATCTCGACGAAAACACCGTGGCCACCCTCTTCTACACCACGGGCACCACCGGGGATCCCAAGGGCGTCTTCTTCACCCACCGGCAGATTGTGCTCCACACGCTCGCCACCTGTGTCGGCTTTGCCGCCCACCATCAGCCCGTCGGCATCGACGCAGGCGATGTGTATCTCCCGCTGACGCCGATGTTTCATGTCCACGCCTGGGGCATCCCCTACCTAGCCACCATGCTCGGACTGAAGCAGGTCTATCCCGGCCGCTATGAGCCCGATCGGCTCGCCCGGCTGATCAAGGAGCATGCCGTCACCTTCTCACACTGCGTGCCCACGCTCGTGCAGATGCTGCTCAACCATCCGGCAGCTGAAGGCCTCAACTACGACGGACTCAAGCTCGTGATCGGAGGCGCCCCATTGCCGAAGGGCCTGGCCGAAGCGGCCCAGGGCCGCGGCATCCGCATCATGGGCGGCTACGGCATGTCAGAAACCTGCCCGGTGGTGGCGGCTCCCCACTGGAAGCCAACGCATGCCGAGAGCGACGCAGCCACGCAGCTCGACGTGCTCTGCCGCACCGGCTTTGCCTTTCCGCTCGTGCAGGCCCGCATCTGGGGCAGCCACGACGCGCTCCTGCCGCTGGGCAGCCAGGAGACCGGTGAGCTGGTGCTCCGCTGCCCGTGGCTGACCGAGGGCTACTACCGCGACGAACAGCGGAGCCGCGAACTCTGGCACGGCGGCTGGCTGCACACCGGCGACATCGCCTTCATCGATGCCGAGGGCTACATCCGCATCACCGACCGCCTCAAAGACGTGATCAAAGTCGGCGGAGAATGGATCTCTTCACAGGAGCTCGAGAGCGCCCTGAGCCAGCATGAGGGCGTTCGCGAGGTGGCTGTGGTCGCCAGCCGCGACAAGAAATGGGATGAGCATCCCTGCGCTCTCGTCGTGCTGCGGGAGGGCTTCGCGGGCAGCCTCACCCCCCGGGAGCTCGGCAGGTTTCTCCATCGCTTCATCGACGACGGCTCGATCCACAAGCGGGCGATCCTCACCGAGATCCGCTTCGTCGACGCCCTGCCTCGCACCAGCGTCGGCAAGATCGACAAGAAGGAGATCCGCAGGCAGCTGGAAGCCTCGCCATGATCAGCGACTGGGGCCGCTGCCGAGCCGACGGTATTTCTCCTCATACTTCTTCCAGAGCCGCTTGTGGCGGTCGTTGAGATCCACGGGCCGGCCCTGCACAAAGGCGGCCTCCACCTGGGTGCTGGTTTCCAGGGGATCGCCGTCGGTGATGATCAGCGTGGCATCTTTGCCCACCTCCAAGGAGCCCACCCGATCGGCAACGCCCAGAATCTCGGCAGGCGCCAGGGTGATCGCCTCGAGGGCCGCCTCGGCAGGCAGGCCGAAGGCCACCGCCATCGCCGCATGGTAGGGCAGGTTGCGGAGCATCGAGGCCCCAAACCGTCCGCCTCCAGAGATGCAGTAGGCAACCCCCGCTGCATGCAGACGGGCCGGCACCGTGTAGGCCGTGTCGTAGGGTTCCCAGCGGCGAAGCGGCAGCCGGTAGACCTCGCTCACGATCACGGGCACGTCATGCTCCTTGAGCAGCCGCGCACAGAGGGGCGCGTCGTAGCCGCCGTGGATGATGATCTTCACCTTCTGCTCGGCCGCAAAGGCGACGGCCGCCTGAATCTGCTGGAGATCGTCGGCATCGATGATCAGCGGCTGCTCACCGGCAAGCACCGGCTGCATCGCCTCCCAGCGGGCGTCGCGTGGAGCCGAGGAATCCGCCGCCCGCGCCTTGGCATAGGCTCGCGCGTCGTCGAAGGCATCGTGCAGCCGCTCAAGCGCGGTGTCGCGATCCGCCAGCTGCTCCTTGGCGGAGCGTTCGGTCTCCCAATCGATTACAGGCGACATCGCGGGCCAGCCCACGTGCATCGCCGCGGCGGGCTTGAGGGTGAGATCTTCGTAGGTCCATCCATCCAGCTGCAGCACCGCCGACTGCCCCGCCAGCAGCCCACCCGTCGGCGCCGTCAGCGTCAGCAACACGCCGTTGCTGCGGGTCACCGGAATCATCTCGCTGTCGGGATTTACCGACACCCAGGCCTTCACGTTTGGGGTGATCGAGCCGGTCTCGTTTTTGTCGAGCGTGGCTCGAATCGAGTTGATCTCCACCAGGCCGAGGTCGCTGTTGGCGGCAAAGAGCCCGGGAAAGACATGCTTTCCCGTCGCATCGATGCGAATCGCTCGCTTGGGGATCTTCACGTCCTTGCCCACCGCCGCGAT
>CALCGM010000278.1 GCA_937900985.1 uncultured Planctomycetaceae bacterium
GAGCGAAGCGATCATCAGCGAGACTCCTCCCGCTTCCCGCTCTTCGGCCCGAGATTTCAGGCTGGCGAACGATCGCACGCCGTGGATCACTGGCATGAAATTAGCCTGAAGGCCCGTGCTGTCATTCACCATGCGGTAAAGCTTTGAAACCGGATAGAACGGCCGCAGGATCATGGCATCAAGGCTCACAGCAACACGTTTCATTTTTGCCATGTTCACAGGCGTTTGGCGAAACATGAAGTCGAAATCGAGGGTGGTGACGGGCGCTCCATGCATAGCTGCGGCTGCGTTCCCGATGAGCACAACTTCCAGCCGCTCTTGCCGGATGGCGTGCATGAGTGTCGCGAGGTACGGGACGGCGTACATACCTTGAGTTTACCGAGCTCCAGCGGAGGGCGTTGGCACACTCTTTGTGCGGTCATGATCCGTCTGCAGGTATTCAGGCTACTTGGATGGGCCGCTCGGGGTGAGAACGGCTTGTCCGCCGCCTTCGGCGTCGGTCTGCGGCCGGGGACTAGGGAGTGGGCTTCCGCGCTGAGGGCAATGTGCACTACGAAGCTCGTTGTCGGGATCGCCGTTGCCGAGCAGCTCACGACCAGCTATCGCTGGTTCCTGGCCCGGTGGGCCAAGCGGCTCTCGTGGTAGGGGACAGCCGATGCCTTCAACACGACATGGGACAACGTGTTTCGCTCCGTAAAACATGCAGTGGAATGGGGGCTGGCCCACCGTACCCTCTCTGGTATCGAGGCCATCGGCATCGATGAGGTGCAGTGGCGAAGCGGCCATACCTACCTCACGCTCGTCTACCAGATCGACACCGTGAAGCGGCTGTTGTGGGTTGCCGAGGAGCGGACGGAGAAAAGCCTCCAGGGGTTCTTCGAGTCGCTCACGGCGGAGGTCAGGACAGGTATCCAGTTTGTGGCCAGTGACATGTGGAAGCAAGTTGGAGCCGATGAAGAAGGTCGCGAAGAGCCTGCGGCGTGATCATCTGGGCGAGCCCGCCGCCCCAACCCCTCACGCCACAGCGGAGAGCGGCTCCGAGACCGGTGTTTACATCTCAGCCCAGCGGGCGGGTGAGGACGTCTGTCGGTGACCACCCCGCGTCGCGGAGGTCGCGGATGGCAAGGCCGGCCGAGCGTTTGGCGAGCCGGTGGCCAGAAGCGTCGCAGACGAGCGGGGCGTGGGCGAAGGCCGGGGGCTGCCAGCCGAGGGCCTCATAGAGAAGCAACTGGCGGGCGGTGCTCGTGAGCAGGTCGGCGCCGCGGACCACCTCTGCGATCTGCATCGCGTGGTCGTCGGCCACCACGGCCAGTTCGTAGGCGGCCAGAGCGTCGCGTCGCC
>CALCGM010000279.1 GCA_937900985.1 uncultured Planctomycetaceae bacterium
ACGCTCGGCCGCCGCACAAGGTCGGCCAAGGTGGCAACGTGATCGATCATCAAGGCTCCTCGTGTGGCCCGCAGGCCCTCGTCGTTCTCCGGACGCTGATCCGGCTCCACACGCGGCAGAGCTCCCCCGGTTGTACACCGCCGCCGCGGGTCTCGGGTCTCGTCTCGCCCATCCGGCTTCAGGACTGTATAAAGAGAGGAGACTTTGTGACATTTTTCACAAAGTCGGCTGGCGCAGCGGTTTTTGCAGAAGACGCCGTTCTGCGGACACTCGAGCAGGTTGCAGGGAGTCCGCGTTTGCCCGGAGCGTGTGATGAATCCGATCCTGCCTGTGATCCTGTTTGTGGCGATTGCCGCCGCGGTCTCGGTGGGTTTGGTGGTGGCCGCCCAGCTGATCGGCCCGAAGCGGACGACGCCCGTCAAATCGATGCCCTACGAGAGCGGCATGGACCCCGTCCACGACACGCGGCGGCGGTTTGATGTGCGGTTTCATCTGGTGGCGATCACCTTCCTCGTGTTCGATGTGGAACTGCTCTTTCTCTACCCGTGGGCCGTGGCGAGCCGCTCGCCGGCCGGCATCGACGCCGCTGTCGCAGACGGCAGCGTGGGGAGCCGCGGGATCGTTTTCGCTGGAGCGATGCTCTTCCTCGCATTGGTCGTGGCTGGATTTGCCTACGACTGGAAAAAGGGGGTTTTCCGATGGCGATAACCGCGCCACAGCCACAGACCGTCTTCCCGCGGCAGACGTCGTCGCTGGATGCACGTCTTGAACTGCCCGAGAACGTCGTCGTCAGCCGGCTCGACGAACTGGCCAGCTGGTGCCGCAAAAACAGCCTCTGGCCGATGCCATTCGCCACCGCCTGCTGCGGCATCGAGCTGATGGCCACCGGCGCTGCCAGGCACGACCTCGCCCGCTTTGGTGCTGAGGTGTTTCGCTTCAGCCCGCGGCAGTGCGACCTGATGATCGTTGCAGGCCGCGTGGTGATGAAAATGCTGCCGGTGCTGCAGCGGATCTGGCTGCAGATGAGCGAGCCGAAGTGGTGCATCTCGATGGGCGCCTGTGCGAGCACCGGGGGCGTGTTTGACACCTACGCCGTCGTGCAGGGCATCGATCGCTTCATTCCGGTGGATATGTACGTGCCCGGCTGCCCTCCGCGGCCCGAGCAGCTGATTCAGGCGATCATCGACCTGCAAGACAAGATCCAGCGCGAGGGCACGATCACCGGCCGTGAGTTCGACACGGCTGCCAGGCAGCTGCAGAAGCGGGCCCTGACGGAGTCGGGCAATCCGCTGACCCTCGATGCCTCCCGCAACCCCGTCATTCAGCGGCAACTCGCTGCGGAACGGTCTGCCGCTGCGGTTCGTTGATCGGCCTGCCCCGTTCGCACCATACTTCGCCACAGATTCCCGCCCCTCCCCACGCCCACCTGCAGCCCACCGCCATGTCCGTCGAGCCTGAAACTTCGCCTGAAATGTCGACCGCCGAGGTTTGCGATGCCGGCTACCAGGCCCTGGCCGCTGCGTTTCCCGGCCTGGAAACGTCGGTGTTTCGTGGGCAGCGACGGGTGGTCGTCCCAGCAGCCTCACTGGCGGAGGCGATGCGGCAGCTCCACCAAGCGGGCTTCGACCTGCTGGTGGATGTCAGCTGCGTCGACTACCTGGAATACCGCGGAGCGACGAGCCGCTACGGCCTCGTCTACCTGCTGGCCAACACCCGCACCAACGAGCGGCTCACGGTTCGCTGCTTCGTCGACGACCCGGAGCCGACGGTGCCGAGCATGGTTCCGCTGTGGCCATCGGCGAACTGGCTTGAGCGGGAGGCCTGGGATCTCTTCGGCATTCGCTTCACGGGCCACCCAGACCTCCGCCGGCTGGTGATGCCCGAGGAGTTCACCGCCCATCCGCTGCGGAAGGACTATCCGCTCCAAGGCCGTGGCGAGCGGCACAACTTCCCTGTCATCTCACGGGAGCAGAGCTAGAGCCATGTCGATCGCCACATCCGAACCGCTCTCGCAGTCGGCCGACCCCGCGACGGCCAGTCGCAGCGAGGAGTATCTCTGGACGCTGAACTTCGGCCCGCAGCATCCGGCAACCCACACCACGCTGCGGCTCGTGCTCAAGCTCGAGGGTGAACGGGTCGTTGATGCGATGCCCGAAATGGGCTACCTCCACTCCGGCTTCGAGAAGATCGGCGAGCACCTCTCGTTCAATCAGTACGTGACGGTCACCGACCGCATGAACTACATCTCGCCGATGGCCAACAACGTGGCCTGGCATCATGCCGTAGAGAAGCTGCTGGGCATCGAGCTGACGCCGCGGTGCGTCTACATCCGCACGATCGTGGCCGAACTTGCCAGGATCAGCGACCACCTGCTGTGCAACGGCGCCGTCGGGCTCGACACCGGAGCCTTTACGTTCTTCCTCTACGCGTTTCAGCAGCGGGAGATGATCTACGACATCTTCGAAACGCTCTGTGGGGCTCGCTTCACCAACAGCTACACCCGGGTGGGCGGGCTCTCGCAAGACATCACACCGCTGGTCGTGGAGAAGATTCGGGCCTTCCTGAAAACCTTCCCCAAAACACTCGCTGACATGGAGCGGCTGCTGACCCGCAACCGCATCTTTGTCGATCGCACCAAGGGCGTGGGCGTGCTCTCCAAGGCGGACGCGACGGCACGCGGGGCCACCGGCCCGATCGCTCGTGCCAGCGGGGTGACCCGCGATCTCCGCAAAGACGAGCCCTACCTCGCCTACAACGACTTCGAGTTTGACGTGCCCTGTGCCACGGCAGGCGACTGCTACGCCCGCTATCTCGTTCGCATGGATGAGATGCGGGAGAGCCTCCGCATCCTGTCGCAGGCGGTGGAAAACATTCCCGCCGGCCCGGTCGACGTCGGCATCGATCAGCGGATTGCCAGACCCGACAAAAAGCAGGTCTATTCCACCATCGAAGGCACGATCTCACACTTCGAGCTGTCGATGAGCAATCGAGGCTTTGAGGTGCCGTGCGAGGAGTCGTATGCCGCGATCGAGGCCCCCAATGGCGAGCTCGGCTTCTATCTCGTCGGCGATGGCAATGAGACCGCCTACCGAGCCCGTTGCCGGCCGCCCAGCGTGCTGCACTTCGCCCTTTTCCCTCACCTGATTCGCGGCCACACGCTTTCCGATATCGTCGCCGTGCTCGGCAGTCTCAACATCATCGCCGCAGAACTCGACCGGTAGCCCTCCATGATCAGCCACGCCCTCACACGCCTGACACCCGAGATGGTGGCAGAGATCGAAGCACTCGCTCCGCGGTATCCAGACCGTCGAGCCCTTGTGCTGCCCGCACTGCACATCGTCAACAAGGCCCTGCGGCATGTGCCGCTCGACGCCGTGGTCGATGTCGCCAAGGTGCTCGGGCTGCCACCGGCCGAGGTGCAAGACACGCTCACCTTCTATCAGTTCTTCCATCAGAAGAAGCCGCACGGCACGGTGCGAGCCTTCGTCTGCCGGTCGGTGTCGTGTGCCCTGCGTGGGGGCGAAGAGCTGCTCGAGAAGCTCTGCAGCCAATACGGTATCCAGCCCTACGGCACCACCGACGATGGATCGCTGACGATCGAGCCGGCAGAGTGCCTGGGGGCCTGTGATTTTGCCCCGTGCGTGCTCGCCAACGACGACCTGCTGAAAAACCTGGATCCTGCCGCCGCGGCCGCCGCCATCGAGGCTGTGAAGGTGCGGGCCGACAGCCGCCGCGGAGCCGGCAGTCCCACGGCCGCCACGCAAACGAGGGAGGGTGCCTGACATGCCACCGTTTGAGCCCGTTCTGCTGGAAGCCGTGGGGACGCCCGAAAGCCACACGCTGGAGAGCTATCGTTCCCGCGGTGGCTACGCACCGTTTGAAACGCTGCTTGCGGAGAAGCAGCCGACCGAGGTCATCGAGTTGGTGAAATCGGCGGGCCTTCGCGGCCGCGGTGGTGCCGGCTTCCCCACGGGTGTGAAGTGGGGCTTTCTGCCCAAGGATCACCCTGGTCCGATCTATCTCTGCGTCAACGCCGACGAGAGCGAACCGGGCACATTCAACAACCGCATCCTGATGGAAGACGACCCGCATCAGGTGATCGAGGGGACGATGATCTCCTCGTATGCCACGCGGGCCACCACGGCCTACATCTACCTGCGGTATGAGTATCCGCACGCCTGGGACCGTCTCCAGGCTGCGATCGACGAGGCCTCTGCAGCCGGCCTGCTCGGTGACAACATCAAGGGCAGCGGCTTCTCCCTCAACATCTACCTGCACCGCGGGGCTGCCGCCTACATCTGCGGTGAAGAGACCGGCCTGATCGAGAGCATCGAAGGCAAGCGGGCCTGGCCGCGGATCAAGCCGCCGTTCCCTGCCATCGAAGGCGTGTTTCGCAAGCCGACGGTGGTCAACAACATCGAGACGATGGCCTGCGTGGCCCAGATTGCCCGCCGCGGTCCCGACTGGTTTCGCTCGATCGGCGTTCCGGCTGATCCCGAGAACCCCCGCGACCCCGGCAGCTACGGCCCCAAGCTCTACTGCCTCTCCGGACACGTCGAGAAGCCCGGCTGCTACGAGGCCCCGCTGGGCATCACGCTGCGGGAGCTGATCAACGACTACGGTGGGGGCGTCTGGAAGGGCCGCAAGGCGAAAGCAGCGATCCCCGGCGGCATCTCGATGGGCCTGATGACGGAAGCGGAGTTTGACACGCCGCTCGACTTCAAGGGTCCGGGCACCGTCGGCTGTATGGGCCTGGGCACCGCAGCCGTGGTGGTGATCGACGAGACGGTCAGCATCGTCGACTTCCTCCACAACTCCTGCCGCTTCTTCGCCCACGAGTCGTGTGGCCAGTGCACCCCCTGCCGCGAGGGCACGAGCTGGAACCTGCGGATTCTTGAACGGATCCGAGCAGGCAAGGGCCGGCTGAAGGACCTGGAGATCCTGCTCGAGAATGGCAACACGATGGGCATGATGCCTGGCTCCACGATCTGTGGGCTTGCCGATGGCGCCGCCTGGCCCATCAAGAACGCGATCAACAAGTTCCGCGACGAGTTCGAGGACTACATCAAACGCACCAACCCCGAGGGCTGGATGGTCACCGATCCAGTGCCTGCCCTTCAGATTGTGGGAGCCCACTGATGCCCACCGTCATCGTCGACGGACGTGAAATCGAAATCGGAGCTGATGAGCGGCTCAACTGCATCGAGGCCGCCCGACGGGCGGGCGCTGAGATTCCCCACTACTGCTGGCATCCAGGCCTGTCGGTCGTGGCAAGCTGCCGGATGTGCCTGATCGAGGTCGGCAGCCGTGATGCTGAAACCGGCAAGACCTCGATGGTGCCCAAGCTGGTTCCGGCCTGTCAGACGCCCGCCAAGGATGGCACGGTGATTGTCACCGAGAGCAGCAAGGTGCAGGAGAGCCGCGCACGGGTTGAAGAAGCGCTGCTGATCGATCATCCGGTCGACTGCCCAATCTGCGACAAGGCGGGCGAGTGCCTGCTGCAGGACTACCACTTCGAGCACGGCCAGGCCGAACGTCGGGCCGACATCCACCCCTTCACCAGCCGCAAGCGAGACGTCGGGCCGACGGTTTCGCTCTTCGTTGATCGCTGCATCATGTGCACCCGGTGCGTGCGGTTCACCCGCGAAGTCGCCGGCACCGGCGAGCTGATGGTGAGCTCACGAGGAGCCAAGGAGGAGATCGACATCTTCCCGGGCTACCCCCTCGACAACAAACTCTCCGGCAATGTGGTCGACCTCTGCCCGGTCGGTGCGCTGGGCGACAAGGACTTCCTCTACCAGCAGCGGGTCTGGTTTCTGAAGCGGGAAGACGGTGTCTGCGGAGGCTGTTCGGCGGGCTGTTCGATCCATACCGAACACAATCAAGACACGATCTATCGCCTCAAGCCCCGGGAAAACCAGCACGTCAACAAGTGGTGGATCTGCGATGAGGGCCGCTACGGCTGGCACCACCTCCACGACCCGTCACGCCTCGTCGAGCCGAAGCGGCAGCACAACGGCGGTGCCGAGCCTGTGGAGTGGGCCGATCTCATTGCCCCGCTCCGCAACGACCTCGCTTCAGCCGTGGCCGACGGTGGGCGGCTCGCGGTTGCCGTGTCGCCGATGCTCACGGTGGAAGAGGCCTGGATGCTCTGCAGCGTGGCCCGCAGCATCGACCCGCAGGCCTTGCTCGCCGTCGGCTTTGTGCCCACCAGCGGCGAAGACGAAAGCTTCCCTGGCGGCTTCACGATCCGCAGCGAGAAGTGCCCCAATCGCGTGGGCGTGGAGCATGTGATCGCCGCCTTCGACCCCACGGTGCCCCGCTGGGAGACGCTGCTCGATGCCGTCGAGAGTGGCTCCTGCACGGCCGCCTGGATCTCGGCCGCCTATCCGCCTGCCGGCAACCGGCCGGCCTCCGACGCCCCCTCCTGGATCGATGCCACGACGGCGGCCCGCTTTGACACGCTTCGCTGCCTGATCGTGCAGGATCTCTTTGCATCACCGCTCGCAGACCGTGCCGACTGGCTGCTGCCGGCAGCAGGGTTTGCCGAACGGTCAGGCACCTGGGTCAACCATGCCCAGTGGGCACAGTCGTTTGAGCGAGCCATCCGCGCCCCCTCCGGCGTCTGGCCGGAAGGTCGCCTGTTGTGGAACATGCTCGGCCGCCACCGTCTCTACGATCCAGCAGTCATCCGCCGGGAGGCTGCAGCGGCATCGTCCGCCCTTGCCGCGCTGGCGGAAGACCTCCCGCCGATCGGCCTTGATCTCCGTCTCCAGCAACTCGCCACCTCATGATTCCATCACTTGAAACCATCGCGGCACTGGTGAAGATCGGCCTGCTCGTCGGCGGCCTGATGACAGCCGCGGCCTACCTCGTGCTCGTCGAGCGCTGGATGGCCGCTTGGGTGCAGGACCGCAAGGGCCCCAACCGGGTCGGGATTCCGCTGACGAAGATCCGGCTGTTTGGCCTCGGGCAGCCGCTGGCCGACGGCCTCAAGATCATCCTCAAGGAAGACTTCACGCCCAGCCACGTCGACCGCGTGCTCTACAACGCAGCGCCGCTGGTGATTCTCGCTGCCTCGCTCGCCATCTTTGCCGCGATTCCCTTCGGCAGCGTGCTGCCACCGCTGGGCATTGACGGGCTGCCTGATCCGGTGCCGTTTCTGGTGGCTCCCGGCTTCAGTGTGGGGATTCTGTGGGTGTTCGCTCTCTCCAGCATTGCCGTCTATGGCGTTTTGCTGGGCGGCTGGGCCAGCAACAACAAATACGGTTTTCTCGGCGGGCTGCGTTCCAGTGCCCAGCTGGTGGCCTATGAGATTCCGCTGGGCCTGGGCCTGCTCGGTGTGGTGCTTGCCTCGGGCAGCCTGGAGCTGGACGTGGTGATGACCCGCCAGGCCGACTCCGGCCTCTGGTATGCCTTCGCGCAGCCGCTGGGTTTTCTCGTGTTTCTGATTGCGGCCTTCGCCGAAGCCGCTCGCCTGCCGTTTGACCTGCCCGAAGCGGAGCAGGAGCTCGTGGGCGGTTACCACACCGAGTATTCCGGCATCAAGCTGCTGCTCTTTCTCGTCGCCGAGTTTCTGCACATGGTGACGGCCGCCTTCCTGATCGTGATTCTCTTTCTCGGAGGCTGGCATCTGTGGGGCGTGACCGGGTCGGGCGACGAGATCGGCTGGGGCATGGCCCTGATCCGCTTCGGCGTCTTCTCCGCCAAGATCCTGGCCGTGATTCTCTTCTTCATGCTGGTCCGTTGGAGCTGGCCGCGATTCCGCTTCGACCAGCTGATGAACCTCGCCTGGAAGGTGATGCTGCCGCTGGGGCTAGCCAACCTCGTAATCGTGGCGATCGTCGAAGAGTTTCGTCCGCAGATGGTGGCATCGCTCGGCGAGGCCAACGCGGGCTGGCTGGCCGTGCTGCTTCCCTGGGGTGTGTTTCTTCTCGGCTGGATCACAGCCGGCGTCCTGACGCCCTCCGGCACCGACAACCGTCCGATTCGCCCAGACCTGATCACCGATGATGGCGTGTTTGCTGCTGAACACGCGCTCCTCGGCGGCAATGGCGAACCCATCAGCGAGAACGGCTCTGCCCACGAGCCGACGGCATCCTCATCCTCAGGGAGCGACGCATGAAACCGACCGATCCCTCCGTCCGCTGGATCGAAGAGCGGCCGCTCGGCCTGACTGAGCGGCTCTACCTCCCGCTCGTGGTGCAGGGCCTGACCACGACGGCTCGCCACCTCGTGAGCAAGAAAGTCACGGTGAGCTTCCCCGAAGAGCGGCCTGCGGTCGGCAACCCGCTGATCTACCGTGGTGTGCATCGGCTCAACCGCGACCACGATGGCCGCGTGAAGTGCGTGGCCTGTTTTCTCTGCGCCACCGCCTGCCCGGCCCACTGCATCGACATCGTGGCCACCGAGAGCCCCTGGCCCGATCGCGAGAAATATCCCGAGAGCTTTCAGATCGACGAGCTTCGCTGCATCTTCTGCGGAATGTGCGAAGAGGCCTGCCCCGTCGACGCCATCGAGCTGACGAGCCTGCTCGACCTCACCGGGAAGAGCCGAGAGGAGATGATCTTCGACAAGGAGAAACTCCTCAGCGTCTACGACATGACCAAGGATGCCGAGCCGATGAAGTCGGAGAGTCTGGGAGGCACACTGTGACGTTCCCTCCTTTCACCGGCGACCTTCTGGCGGCTGTCGGGCTGACGGCGGCCCAGCCCGGAATCCTGATGGCCGTGGCGGTGGTGACGGCTGCGGCCAGCCTCTGGCTGCTCCTTCCCAAGGGCCTTGAGAGCCGTCTTGCCCGTCCTGTGGGGCTCGCGCTTGGCGTGGCTGCCCTCGTCGGCTTCGCCCTGGCAGGCCGGCGGCTTGGCAGCATCGGAGAAGAGGCGGTCTTCGCCCTCGTGGCCCTGGTGGCGGTCGGCTCAGCGGCGGCCACGATTGTCACCCGTTCGCCGGTCTATGCGGCCATCTGGTTTGCCATGACGCTCGCTGGCGTCTCGGGGGTGTTGCTGATCCTGGGAGCCCAGTTTCTCGGCGTGGCCACGATTGTCGTCTACGCCGGAGCGATCCTGGTGATGTTTCTCTTTGTGCTCATGCTGGCTCAGCCGGCGGGGCTCGCCTCCTACGACCGTGTCTCCAGCGAGCCGATGCTCTCCGCCATCGCCGGGGCCGTGCTGGTGGGACTGCTGACGATTTCGATCGGGAGGCTCTCTGCGACCGACGCCGCAATCGAGAGCGACGCCGAGGCGGTTGCCGAGGTCGACGCGGCAGCTGATGACGCGGCCACGGCCCCCGCCCTGGTCGACGATCCGCTGTTTGAAGACCATGTGGCTCGGCTGGGTGGCGAGCTCTTCGGTCGGCATCTCGTGGCGGTCGAGGCTGCCGGGGTGCTGCTCTTCGTGGCCCTCGTGGGAGCGATTGCCGTTGTCACCCGAGGCGAGGCAGCCGCACTGGCCGAAGGGAGGCCCACACGATGATCTCGAACCTCGCCACAGTCTCGCTCCTCGCCACCGAGGGAGCCGCAGCGGAAGCCGCAGCTGCCGGCATGGGTCTGCTGCACAACGGGCTGCTCGTGGGAGCCCTGCTGTTTGCCCTCGGGCTGGTGGGCATCCTCACCCGTCGAAACATGATCGTCATGTTTCTCTCGGCCGAGCTGATGCTTCAGG
>CALCGM010000280.1 GCA_937900985.1 uncultured Planctomycetaceae bacterium
GCCGCGTGGGCCGCAGCCATCACCGTGCCTACTGCTACATGCTGATCGACCAGGGCACGCAGCTCACCGAGACGGCTGCCCGACGGCTGCGGGCGATTCAGGAGTTTTCCAGCATGGGAGCGGGCTTCTCGCTCTCCATGCGAGACCTTGAGATCCGCGGTGCGGGTAACCTGCTGGGAACGCAGCAGAGCGGCCACATTGCGGCAGTTGGCTACGACCTCTACTGCAAACTGCTGGAGCAGGCCGTGCGTGGTCTGAAGCACCTGCCACCCGCCGAGCCGCCGGCGGTGGCGATCGACCTGCCCGGCCGGGCCTTCCTGCCCCGCGACTATATCCCGGACATCCGCAGCAAGATCGACGTCTACCGCCGGCTCTCCCGGGCGGGCGAGGCGAGCCATATCGACGACATTCAGGCCGAGCTGGCCGATCGCTTCGGGCCACTCCCTGATGAGGCCCGGCGGCTCTGCGAGGCGGCTCGCGTGCGGGTGGCGGCCGCCTCCTGGGGAATCGATGCGATCACGCGGCAGGACGGGCTGCTCGTGTTGACCTTCCACGACATCTCCCGCCGCCGGATGCTGAAGGAATCGATGGATGGGCTGCTGCGGATCGTCGACGAACGCACAGCGGCCTATCCGCTTGCGGCGCGGCATGACGCTGCCAAGATCGCGACTCCCGACGGCCTGCTGGCCGTGATGCGGCTGCTGCTGGAGCGGCAGGGGGGCGGCCCGCAGGCGGTCGCCGCGGAGCCACGCACCGGCCCACGGCGTCGCCGCCGTCGCCGAAAGCCGGGTGCCGCGGAGGGCTGACCCGAGGCCCCAATGGCGGCAAACTGCCGAGAAACGGCAGGCCGCTGCTTCGCAAAAACGCTGTTGCGACGGCTGCTCCGGGCCTCCTATAGTCCGCCCCGATTCGTCTCCACGAGGAGCCCTCTGTGGCCGCAACTCGACAACGCCCCGCAGCTTTCGCGACCGCTCGCCCCGGCCTTTTCCGGTCGCGGAGCGGGCTTCTGGCATGCCTGGCCATGCTGGTGTGTGCCGGCCAACCCGCTGCGGCTCAGCGGATTGCCAATCAGTTTGATGAGCAGGCCGCCGGAGCGAGCCGTGGACCATCGCAGGGCCTTGAACAGCAGCGGGGTGTGGATACGTCGGTCGCCCGGCCCTACGTGCCGAAGGCAAACAGCCGACCAGAATCCTGGCCAACAGGGCGTGAGAGCGGTCAGGGCAACGTGGTTTCGAGTATCCGACGTGATCCCGGAAGCCCGTTGGTGCCGGTCGATGGGCCATCGCCCGTCTCGGAAGCGGTCCAGGCCCTCGCCGCCGTGCCGCTGAGCTCGTCGCCTGAGCCTGGGCAAGCGACCGCAGGCTCCGGCGTCGTGCAGACGCAGTATGTGGAGCCCGCCACCGCCGTCTCGTCGTATCCCTCAACCGGCTACGCGCCCGCCTCCCTGCCGCAAGCCTTGGCTCCAGGGCAGGACGCGAGCTTGCAGCCCACGCCCCCGCGGATTGCCGACGGTTTTTCCCAGGCGCCGTCCGCAGGCAATCTCCCTCCAGCGTCCGCCAGTGCAGCTGCTTCCCAGGCCGACGTCAGCGCGGGAGAGGATCCCCTGCTGACCCACGCCCAGTCGCTGCAGACAGCGATGGTGGTGGCGCGGGTGGGGCCTGAGGTGGTGCTTGAGAGCGACCTGATCACGCCGAGCGTGGCCGAGTGGCTGGAGAAGGTGACCCCTGGCCTGAAGCCGGAGCAGGTTCGTGAACTCAAAATGCAGGTGTATCGGCACCTGCTCACGCAGCACATCGAGTCGCTGATCGTGTATGTCGATGCCTGCCGCACGATTCCCGAAGAGGCCATCCCCGAGATCGAGGCCAAGGTCAACCAGGCCTTCGATGCCGAGCAGCTGCCGAAGCTGATGCAGGCATCCAATGTCGCCAACTCGCTGGAATACGAGCAGCTGCTGCGGTCGCGGGGGCAGTCGCTCGACCGGCTCAAGAAGGCCTTCTTCGAGCGGGCAATCGCCCAGCAGTGGATGCAGCAGGCCCTTGATGTCGAGGCCGGTGGTGAGATTCCCCATGCCGAACTGATTGCCTACTACCAGGGGCATCTGAAGGACTACGAGTATCCGGCGAGGGCGACTTTTGAAGAGCTCTGCGTGCGGTTTGGCGGCAGCCGCTCGCGGGAGCAGGCCTGGGGGATGCTGGCGGCCCTCGGCAATCGCGTGCTGGCCGGTGAGCCATTTGAGGAGGTGGCCAAGCAGGCCTCGGAGGGGCCGACAGCCTCTCAGGGCGGGGCCTACGACTGGACCAATCAGGGCAGTTTGCGATCGGATGTGATCGATGAGGCGATCTTCAGTCTGCCCGTCGGCAAGCTGAGCACGATTCTCGAAGACGAGATGGGGCTCCACATCATTCGCGTCACCGAGCGGACCGACGCGGGCCGAACCTCGTTTCTCGATGCCCAGGTGGGGATCCGCGAAACCCTGCAGATGGAACGCCAGAAGCAGGCGATCGATGACTATCTTGCGAAACTCCGCGAGCGAACGCCGGTCTGGACGATCTTCGATGACGAGGGTGAGGGGCAGCAGTCGTCGTCGATGGCCGGTCGCACTGCAGGCAGCCGCTGA
>CALCGM010000281.1 GCA_937900985.1 uncultured Planctomycetaceae bacterium
GACCCGTCCCGCTTGCGCGTGTATTCGCTTCGCGGCCCGAGGACCCGTCCCGTTCTCTTCCTGATGAGACTCACGTGGAGGCTCGGAGAGTGGGATGGTGCAGGGGCTTGGTGGCGAGGGTAGTCTGTCGGGCCGCTGATGGATGTGACGAGTGTGTGAGGGAGGTGACCAGATGGGGGCGTGGGTGAAGCTGTGGGTGGTTGGCCTTGTAGGGCTGGTGGCCTCGGCGGCGGGGGCTGCTCGTGGCGAGGAGCCGCTGGGCTTTGCTGTGTCTGCCACGCTGGAGGAGTTTCTCGGTGAGCCGGTGTTTGTGCCGATGCAGCAGCTCTGGACGCAGCGGGGTGGCTGGGGGGGCGTGCTGACGGCACCGGATGGCACCGTGCTGGCGTTTCGTTCGCCGGGGGGCGGTGAGGTGTGCCGCAGCCACGACGGCGGCACGACCTGGGATGAGCCGATGGCGATCGACGCCAGCGGTGATGCGGGCAAGGCCAACGGTGGCAATGCGATGGTCGATGAGACGACCGGCGACCTGCTCTACGTCTGCCCGCAGGAGAGTTGGCTCTACCGCAGCGGCGACTCAGGGGCGAGCTGGGTTCGTGAGGACATCACCGTGCTGCCGGATCGGCTCGGCCTCGTGCCGGGGATCGAGGGGGCCGGGGCGATGCAGTGCGGGATCACGCTGGCCTTTGGCGAGCATCGCGGCCGCCTCGTCAGCCCGGCCCGCATCATGGGGCCGAAAAACTCCAACGATGTTGCCTGGCGGCCGTATCACTATTCCACAGCGATCACCAGCGACGACCACGGCAAGACCTGGCAGACGAGCAATCCTTTCCCGGTGCTTGGCACTGGCGAAGCGGCGATTGCCGAGCGGTCTGATGGCACCCTGCTCTACAACTCCCGCGAACACATGAGCCGGGGCAATCGCTTCTTTGCCACCAGCTATGACGGCGGCTCTCTCTGGATCGAGGCTCGTCGAAGCGAGGATCTCCCTGACGGTCCTCGCGGCACGTCGTATGGCCTGATGGGCGGCATGCTGCGGCTGCCGATCGCCGGTCGCGACATCCTGCTCTACAGCAACTCCGACACCGACGCAGGCGCCATGCCGGCAGAGACGGGAGCCTCCATTGCTGGTGGCCGTGAGAAGATCACCGTCTGGGCCAGCTTCGATGGCGGAGCCTCCTGGCCGGTGAAACGTCTCATCTCCGACGGGCCGAGCGCCTACTCCAACCTGGGTGTGGGCCGCAGCGGCACGCCGAGTGAGGGCCGCATCTTTGTGATCTTTGAAGGCGGCCCCAAGGGAAGCCATGCAGCGGTGCAGGTTGCCTCGTTCAATCTGGCCTGGCTGCTCGATGGCGAGCCTCTGCCTGAGTGACGAACACCAGAAAGTGATCACGATCTCGCCTGCGACCGAATCGTTGAGGCTGCATGAGGCCACTGGTAGCCTGCAAGAGTTGCGTCGGCATGTGAGGGGGCGGCTGCCTCCGGCGAGGGGCAGAGGCTTCTGGTCAGCACGTCTGCCGGCGACATGGATGTGCGGCGGCTCGACCGCCAGCAACACCCGCGACCGCGGGGCTTCATCCTCACACCCTTCGTGACGCTCCGAGGGAGGGCTGCTCATGCGAATGCGTTCTGTCTGGCGGTGCGCGCCCACCGCGCGTGGCTTGTGTGTTCTGGTGCTGCCGATGCTCCTCAGTCGGCCGCTGACTGCGGGCACTGTCTGGAACTACGATTTTGGCAGCGGCACCGGCTCCTTCACCGCCGGTGTGAGCGAGTCGTTTCTTCCCGCTCCCGCTGCCGATGGCGGCACCGCGCGGGTTCGCATCGGTGGCGGCGGTGGAGAGTTTTCGCTCGTCAACCTGGGCTCAGGCTCAGGCCCCTCATCGCTTGTCGGCACCGCCTCGACATCGACCTCGGTCAACAAGTTTTCGATCTACGACTTCGCCGGCACGGGGCTGTTTACCCTCAATGCGGAGCTGACGTTTCACGGCGGTGACAGCGGCTCGTGGTATCTGCTGGTCGGCAACGGCAGCCGATTCAGTGACAACAACAGCTATTCGAAAGATGAAGTGTTCGCAGGGCTGCGGTGGGACTTTGGCGCGGCTGGTTCACTGACAACCAGCCGCCTCTCCTCAAGCGGAAGCTGGCTGACGACGGGCGTCCCCACGATGGTTCAAGACACCACCTACCGGCTGAAGATCCATGCCAACAACACCGCGGTCGCAGTCGATCATGCTGGGCAGACCGTCGCTCCGGGCAGCTGGGATCTGCTGGTGGACGGCGTACTGATGGCCAGCGGCCTTGCCAAGGCGGGGCTCTCGGATGGCACCGCAATCGACTCATTCATGTTCAACGGAAGCAGCTTCGCTGGAAACGCCGCCGCCCTGACGGTCAGCTCGGTCGGCTACGCCAACGTGCTGGCCCCGGAGCCCGACGGGTGGGTGCTGCTGGCGATCGCGGCAGGCTGCTGCGGGGCTGCGAGCTGGAGGCGGATCCGCTCTCGCCGTTTGCTGTCGCTCTGAGGCCCGCCAACTGGCCTACGGCCGCCGCTGTGGGTTTGCTACAAGCCCACCGGCGGCACGGTGAACATCGTGCCAGAGCTGCCGGTTTCAGACCTCTTGGGCACGGAGTCGCCTGTGATGTGGCGAAGGTTTTTCCGATCGCTGTCGCTCGTGCCGCTGATCACCGCCACCGCCGTGTGCGGGGTGAACCAGGTGACCGCGGCGGCTGAGTCAAACTGGGAAATGCGGGTGGAGAGCCGCGTGTTTCGCGATGATCAGGAGCAGCCGATTGGCCGCAGTCTGGCCCTGTTTGCCAACGATGTCGTCTGGGATTTTCTGGAACTGCCCGATGCCGACGGCGAGCTGCAGCTCGCCGAGATCGTGCTGCACGACCCGCTGCGAGAGCGAATCGTTCTCATCGATCCGCGGCGGAACGTGAAAGTGGAACTCGACAAGCTCAAGCTCGATCGGCTGCGGGTGTCACTCGCCAGCTGGGCTCGCGGGGCCGACGATCCGGTCATCCGCTGGGCAGCCACAAGCAGCGTGGAAGATGGCATCCATCATGAACACGAAGGTGAGTCGGCCGTTGTGCTCACCGGCCCCAAGGTCCGCTACGTCGTGCGGTATGAGAAGGCGGTCAGCCCTGAGGCCGCGGAGAGCTACCAGCGGTTTGCGGATGTTTCGCTGCTGGTCAAGGCGCTTGTGAACCCGGGTGGACTGCCGCCCTATCCCCGCATGGCGATCAACCGCCGCCTTGCCCACGAGGCTGCGATTCCCAGCGATGTGACGCTCACCCTCGCCGGCGACCTGCCGCTCGTGGGCGGGCTGCCAGGGGGTGTTGGGGAGAAGGTGCTGCGGAGTGAGCACAACACCCATCCGAGGCTGCTCGCTGAAGATCGCCGCAAGATCGCCGACGCCTCGGCCCGCGTCGGTGAGTCGTCGATCGTGCCGTTGGAGATCTACGCCAATCCCTCCGCAGAAGCGGCGGCTGATGTGGCACAGGATCCTGCCAGCGGCCGCTCGGTCATTCGATAGCCGGCGGCCTGGCAGCTTTTCATGTCATCCGATCGCTCTGCCAATCCGTTGCCGGCTGAGCCTCACCGCAGCATGTCGTGGGGATGGCGGATGATGGTCTGGGGTGGCCTGCTGCTTCCGGCGGTGCTCCTCATGCTGCTGCTGTCGGCCCGTCAGGAGCCGGAGTTTTACGCCGCCGGCAGCGAGCAGGTTGCGGCCGGGGCTGATGAGCGGGCGGTTGAGGCGGTGCGGCAACGGGCAGCGAGCCGGTTTCTCTCCAAGATCGCCGCTCTTGCGGCAGATATGGGCCGCCCAGGGGAATGGTCGACCGTGATAGGAGACGACGAGCTCAATGCCTGGCTGGCGGTCGATCTGCCCGCCAATCATCCCGACCTTCTGCCTGCTGGGGTGGAGGATCTGCGGGTGCGGTTTGCCAGCGGTGAAGTGCTGCTGGGCTGCCGGTTTGGTGGACCGTTGGCAGGGCTTACCTGGGCTGAGGTGCGGCTGCGGCTGCTGGAAGCGAATCGGCTGGCGATGACCGTCGAACAGTGCCGGATGGGACTGCTGCCGCTGCCGACGGGCATCGCCTCGTCGCGACTGGCTCGTGGGCTTGAGCGAGCCGGCCTGCGATGTGAGATGCTGCGGATCGACGGCACGACGAAACTTGTCGTCCAGCTGCCTGCGGCTGAGATTCGTGGCGACGGGCCGGTGGCCGTGAGCTGGTGGCTCGATGGCTTACGGCTTGAAGACGGCGAGGTGTTTCTCACCGGGATCAGCCGTCGCGTCGACGGAGGCCGTCGTGGAAATGAACGCTGAGAAAGGATCGACCCAGATGGCCAGCCTGACCTTCCTCGGTGCTGCCGGCACCGTCTCTGGCAGCCGGCATCTCCTGCGTGCTGGCGGCGGGCAGGTGCTCTTCGACTGCGGCCTCTTTCAGGGAGAGCGGTCGCTGCGGCGACGCAACTGGCAGCCACTGGGCGTTTCTCCATCACGTCTTGATGCCGTGGTGCTCACGCACGCCCACATCGATCATTCCGGCTGGCTGCCGCGGCTGGCTCGCGAAGGGTTTGACGGGCCGATCTACACCTCTCCGCCCACGGCCGATCTGCTGGGTCTGCTGCTGTACGACTCGGCGAAGTGCCAGATGGAAGACGCGGCCTACGCCAATCGGAAGGGCTTCTCCAAGCATCACCCTGCCCTGCCGCTGTATGAGGATATCGATGTCGACCGCGTGCTTCGGCAGCTGCAGGTGGTGGAGCGGGAAACATGGTTTGAGCCCTGCTCCGGCATTCGCTGCCGGCTGCACGACGTGGGCCACATGCTCGGCAGTTCGTTTGTGGAGGTGGAGGCAGGCGAGGATGACCGCCCGCTGCGGCTGATCGTGTCGGGCGATGTTGGCCGCTACAACGCCCCGCTCTACAACGATCCGGTTGCGCCGCCTGCGTGCGATGTGCTCATCTGCGAGAGCACCTACGGCGACCGTGACCATCCCGACGTTGATCCTCTCGCCGAACTCGAACGCATCGTGCTGGAGGCAGCCGACCGGGGCGGCCTGCTGTTGGCGGCATCGTTTGCGGTTGGGCGGACGCAGCAGCTGGTCTACCTGCTGCGGATCCTGATTGCCTCCGGCCGGATTCCAGAACTACCGATCTGGATCGATTCCCCGATGGCGATCGAAGCGACGCGGGTGTTTCGCAAACATGCCGACGAGCACGATCTCTCCGAGGCCTACGACGAGGGTGTCGCCGACGCGCTCGCGGCGCCGTGGGTGCGGATGGCCAAGTCGGCCGACGCGTCGCGAGCCATCAATCAGGAAGATGGCCCCGGGATCGTGATTGCCTCCAGCGGCATGATGACTGGCGGCCGCATCCTGCATCACCTCAAGCGGCGGCTGCCCGATCCCCGCACGACCGTGCTGGTGACCGGCTTCCAGCCGAAGGGAACCCGTGGTCGCTCGCTGCTCGATGGCGCGGCCACCCTTCGCATCCATGGCCGGGATGTGCCGGTGGAGGCAGCGGTGCGGCGGCTCGATGGCCTCTCGGGCCACGCCGATCGGCAGGAGATGGTGCGGTGGCTTGGGGGGCTTCCGGCGGCCCCCGCAGAGGTCTTCCTTGTGCATGGCGAGCCCGCGGCAGCCCGCGGTATGGCCGCACGATTTCGCGAGGCATTCGGTTGGGAGCCAAAGATTCCCGCGATTGGCGACTCCTTTGAGCTTCCGCCGCCCACGACAGGCCGGAGCTGAGCGAAGGCCAGTCGGCCAGACACGTTTCACCACGACACTGTTGCAGCGGGCATGAGGCCCGCCGCGACCACACGATGAGGAGCGGCGGATGAGTGATCAGCGAGGCAAGACGTGCGATCAGATTCCAGCGTCGCCACTGGGCAACGACGTGCCCCTGATGGCAACGAATCTTGAGGCGATGCTCTCGTCGCCGAGCTACATCCTCGCAGACGACGACCACGAGCTTCTCGAGCGGGAAGAGATGCGGGGCGTGCGGATGATGCTCGAGCTGCAGAAGCCCGAGATGGCCCTGCAGGAAGAGAAGATCCACTCGACCGTGATCGTGTTTGGAGGCACCCAGATCGTGGAGCGGGGCGCTGCCGAACGACGGCTCGCCGATGCCAAGCGAGCGGCCACTGCCAAGCCGGGCGACACCGGCCTCGCCCGCGAAGTGGCCCGCAGCGAGCAGCTGCTGGGGCTGAGCCATTTCTACGACGAGGCCCGCGAGTTTGCCCGCCTGGTCTCGATCGACCATCAGTGTGAGAGCCGCCGCGAGTTTGTGGTGGTCACCGGCGGAGGCCCCGGCATCATGGAGGCAGCCAACCGTGGCGCCTTCGATGTCGGCTGTAAGTCGATCGGCCTCAACATCCGTCTGCCGGCCGAGCAGCATCCCAACCCGTTCATCACACCGGAGCTCTGCTTCCAGTTTCGCTACTTCGCCATCCGCAAGTTTCACTTCATCCTGCGGGCTGCGGGAGTCGTGCTCTTTCCGGGTGGCTTTGGCACACTCGACGAGCTCTTTGAGGCTCTCACGCTGCGGCAGACCCACCGCATGCAGCCGACGCCCATCGTTCTCTACGGTCGCGACTACTGGAAAAACATCATCGACTTCCGCCGACTGGCCGACTTCGGTGTGATCGCCGACGCCCATCTCGACCTCTTCACCTATGCCGACACGCCCGAGGCTGCCTGGCGAACGATCGTTGATTTTCATGAGCGGCAGCAGAAGGCCCGGAGAGAGGAGTCTCTGCCCGAAGCCATCCAGCACGCAGATGAGCTCAATCCTTAGCAAGACCAGCCAGGCACTCAGCACAGCGCACACAGCAACGGAGACACCCGCCATGCACGATCCGCTCGATTTCACTCCAGGAACAACTCCCCACACGGGCCGCGTGGCCCTGGTGACTGGTGGCGGTCGGCGGGTCGGCCAGGCGATCGTGCGAGCCCTGGCCTCGCACGGGTATGCCGTGGCGATCCATGCCAACTCGAGCCTGGCTGAAGCGAGGGACGCCGCGGCAGCCCTTGAGGCAGTTGGCATTCCGGCGCTGGCCGTGACAGCCAACCTCCGCGATGAGGGCCCCGTACGGGCGATGGTGCACCGTGTGGCCGACCACTTCGGTCGGATCGATGCGGTGGTCACGTCGGCGGCGATCTGGCACCGGCAGCCATTTGAGGCGGTGACCGCGGATGATCTCCGTCAGCACTTTGATGTGAATGTGGTGGGCAGCTTTGTCGTCGCCCAGGAGGCGGCGATGACCATGATCGACCAGGAGACTGGCGGGAGCATCGTGTGTGTCGGCGACTGGGCTGTGGCCCGGCCCTACCGCGACTACGCCGGCTACTTCCCGAGCAAGGGAGCGATTCCCGCGATGACCCGATCTCTCGCGGTGGAGCTGGCCGCCCGCAACCCACGGATGCGGGTCAACTGTGTGCTGCCAGGGCCCGTGATGCTGCCGCCCGATCTCTCGGCTGAAGAACGGGCTGAGGCGGTAGCGGGCACGCTCGTCAAACGCGAGGGCACCCCGGAGCATGTCGCCCACGCGGTGCTCTTTCTCCTGGAAAACGATTTCGTGACCGGCGTCTGTCTGCCGGTCGATGGCGGCCGCACGATCGGCTGATGCTCACGAGGGTCACCGCGGGCGTGTGGCTTCGCCACGGGGAGCTGCTGCAGCCGGTGGCTGCTGTCGGGTGGGCAGGTGAATCGAAAAAACCGAACCGACGCCTGGAGTGCTGACCACATCGACGGAGCCGCCGTGGGCCTGCACGATGTGCTTGACGATGGAGAGCCCGAGGCCTGTGCCCCCGAGCTTCCGGCTGCGGGCCCGATCCACCCGATAGAACCGCTCGAAGATGCGGGGCAGAAACCGCTCGTCGATGCCACAGCCTTCGTCGGCCACGGCGATCGTGATCTGCTCAGCAGAGAGGGAGGCGGCGTCATCCGCGGAGACGCGAACCCTCACCGTGCGGCCGACGTCGCTGTATTTGATGGCATTGTCGATCAGGTTGATCAGCGCCTGCTCCAGCAGCGGCGGATTGACCGCAACGACCACCTGCGGATCACACTCCACGGTCACGTCGACCGCTCGCTCGCTGGCCCGCAGCTGGCAGCTGCCAATCGCCGCTGTGATCACATCCGTGAGGGCAACGGTTTCCAGGGCGAGATCGCTGCTCTCCTCGATGCGTTCGATGCGTGAGAGGGCCAGCAGGTCTTCGATGATCGCTTCGAGTCGCTCGGCCTGGCGGGCGATGATCGTGAGGAAGCGGCGGGCGTCGTCTCGATTCTCAACAGCCCCGTCGAGCAGCGTTTCCACAAACCCGCGGATCGATGCGGTGGGGGTCTTCAGCTCGTGAGAGACATTGGCAACAAAATCGCGGCGGATATTCTCCAGCTGGCGAAAGTGTGTCACATCGTTGAGCACGATCACCGCACCATGGTCGTTGCCTCGGGAGCCTCGCAGGGCGGTGCCACGCACCAGGATCGTCCGATCTCGGTGTCCCTCGCGGAGGAGCAGGTCGTCTTCGACGGTCTCCTTGCAGTCGATCGCCCGCAGCACGAACCGCCGCAGGTCGGGATTCCGCACCACCTCCTGCAGCGGCCTCAGCAGCACTTTGCCCGGTTCGATTCCGAGCAGGCTGGCAGCGGCGGTGTTGATGCTCAGGAGTCGGTGCCGGTTGTCGACGGCGACCACGCCCTCCACCATGCTCGCCAGCACCGCTTCCTGCTGGGAACCCTGCCTGCCGATGGTGCGAGCCCGCTCGAGGAGCTGGTCACGCAGATCTTCCACGGCAGCCGCAATCGTGCTCAGCTCGGCCAGGTCCGACGTTGGGATCGAGGCGTCGAGCGAGCCACGGGCCAGCCGGCTGGCCGATTCGGCAAGCTCTTCCACGCCCGCAGCCGCTCGCTTGGCCACCACATAGCCGGCCACCATCGCCACGACGGCCGCGGTCAAGAAGCCCAGCAGCAGCGACTGCTGGCTGGAGCGGAGGCTGCGGTCGAGCTGCGTGGCATCGCAAGTAACGCGAACCACGCGGCTGCCCGCCACCGCCACCGCCAGCGTCAGCACCCGCGTGCCCTGGTCCGCGTCGTAGCGGCCGCTGCGGCCTTGTGGGGCACCCTGGCGAACCGCCGCGAGCGCAGGATCGTCGCCTTCCCGGGCGGAGGAACGCCGCCCGTCGGTTGCCTGCTGGGGCTGTTCGGCCGCCTCAGGATGCACCAGCGGAAAGAACGAACTCCCGGTCGACTCAAGCAGTTCGAGCCTGAGGCCCGTGGAACGACTCAGCCGCTGGGCCGACGTCTGCCAGGCGGTGATCGCGTCGCCATCCGCAGCGTCACGAGGCATGGTTTCGGAAACCATGCGGGCGACATCTTCCATCCGCCGGTATTCACCGACGTCCGAGAGCCGGGCAAGCTCCACGGATGCCAGCCAGGAGACGGCGACGAGTCCTGCCGCCACCAGGCCGCACCAGCCCGCGAAGAGATGCCAGACGAGTCGTGTTCGAGGCATGGACCGTCGTCGACAGCGGGCGAAGGATCAGGGCCCGTATCTGCTCACGCTCGAAACCGGTACCCAACGCCGCGAACGGTTTCGACATACGAACCGAAGCGGCCAAGTTTCTTACGAAGCCCTGCCACCTGAACATCCACGGAGCGTTCTGTAACAGGATAATCCTCGCCCTTCACCGCGTCGACGATCTGCATGCGGGTGTAGGCCCAGCCAGGACGCTTGGCAAGGAAAGCCAGCAGCGAAAACTCGGTGTAGGTCAGCTCCAGCGGCTTGCCGGCAAGCGTCGCCTCATGCCGCCCCGGGTGGATCGACAGTTCGTGGACATCGATGGTTGTTTCCATCTCCGCTGCCCGCTGCGACTCCTGGCGGCGGAGCAGCGCCTTCACGCGAGCGGCGAGCACCCTGGGGCTGAAAGGCTTGGTGATGTAGTCGTCTGCTCCCCGCTCAAGCCCCCGCACCACGTCGCTCTCTTCGCTCTTGGCGGTGAGCATGATGATCGGAATGTCGCGGGTCTTGGCGTCAGCCTTCAGCCGGCGACAGACCTCCAGCCCATCGACGGCCGGCAGCATCAGGTCGAGGACGATCAGGTCGGGCGGCTGCCGCCTGGCATGCGAGAGAGCCTCCTCGCCTGTCGAGACACACGACACGCGATATCCCGCTTTGGCGAGGTTGTAGCGGACCAGCTCCAGCAGGTCGTCCTCGTCGTCGACAACCAGGATCGAGGGCGAGGCGTCTCCGCCAGACGAAGGCGGCAGATCACTCTCCCGAAGCAGGCTGGAAGAGCCTGTTCCGGAAACAGCCGTGGTCCCGGTCCGGAGACCTACTGCCCCTCGCCCTGGTGCCCCCTTCAGATCGCGGGCCAGGGCAACAATCGGCTCAGTCTGGCAAGCCGTTGGCTGCGAGCGACACAACGGGCTGAAATACGAGCCGTCAGCGGCCAACGGTCGCCGGGTTAGCACGACTGCCACGAAGGAGGCCTCCTGCGAAAGGTCTACTCAATCAACGTTAGGAGTCTAGATCACCCGCGAAGCGGTCTGGATGAGTTTTCCATGAGCCCCGGGTTGCCGTGGTTCGGCTCGGCGGGCGTACACGCGCAAGCGGGACGGGTCCTCGGGCCGCAAAGCGGATACACACGCAAGCGGGACGGGTCCTCGGGCCGCAAAGCGGCCTCGGCT
>CALCGM010000282.1 GCA_937900985.1 uncultured Planctomycetaceae bacterium
ACACCGAGTCGGGCGGGTTTGCGGGGCTGGTCCGCAGCTGCCGGCTCGAGGCGGCCGCGCTTGCTGCTGAGGAGCGGGCCTTGCTTGAGCAGCTCGTGGCTGCTGCGGGTCTGCAGGCGTCGTGCGAGTGCTTGTCGGAGCGGAGCCGCGATAGCCGCACCTATGAGATCGTGATCGAATGGGAAACGATCCAGATTCACACGGTCTTCGACGAGCCGTCGCTGCCGACTGAGGTCCGCCCGCTGGTGAGCTTTCTGCGGGAGCGTGCCGGGCCGGGGATGCCGACGTGAGGCCGCCTGCGGCAGAGGAGGCGGGCCGCGACCGCGCCGGGGAGGAGCGGTGGGGCCGGTTTGAGGGGCAGGTGCTCGCCGCCTGGCACGACGACGGCCGCACGATGACGCTGCTGGAGCCGTTTGGGTATGTCGACCCGGCCGGCATCCGGTGGCCGGCCCCGGAGGGGAGCGAGGTCAACGGGGCGAGCATTCCGCGGGCCTTCTGGTCGGTGATCGGCGGTCCGTTTGCCGGCCGGTTTCGCAATGCGTCGGTTGTGCACGATGTGGCCTGCGTGGAGCGGACGGTCAGCTGGCGGGAGGTGCATTGGATGTTTTACGAGGCCTGCCGCTGCGGGGGCGTGGCGGCGGTGAAGGCCAAGCTGATGTACTACGCCGTCTTTCACTTTGGGCCGCGGTGGGAGATCGAAACCACGCTGCTCGTTCGCGACGGCGAGGAGCTGCGGGTGGATCGCCCTCGCGACACCACCCCGCCGCCACCGACGGCAGCCGACGTCGCTGCAGCGGTCACCTTCTTCGCGAGCCACGATCCCCCCGCGACGGCGATCCCCGCTCTGGCCCTGCTCAGCCCGGCTCCGTGAGCAGGCAGAGGCTCAGCGTGGCTCGCATCTTCCCCCCGCCGAAAGTTCATAAAAATCACGCCGACTGGCCCGTCCTCAGCGTTTCAAGACGACCGTACCAAGACACGACAGCACGCAAAGGCACAGCGGAAAGATTCGCGAAATCACGCGAAAGAAACGTGTTTGGTGCAGACGAATCTGGTGCAGTGAGCAATCCTTTCATCACAGTCGCAGAGAAAACGGTGAGCGAGGGATTTTGTCGCACTATTGAATCCCCTGAATCCCCGACCATCGATCGCAGAAGGCCGCGGAAGAACTCCCACTGCGTCAAAATGATGGCCCCTCCCGCACCGCTTCAAGCGTCTTCCAGCTGGTTTTGCTTTGAGTTTGCCAGTCGGCGGTTCGGCTGATTTGAACGCCAGCTGGCAACCGAGAGCAGCGAGCGGGGCAAGCGGTCGTCGAGATCAGCCTGCCCCAGGTTTGGTCGCCAGTCACGCCCTCCGCTGCAGCACGGCTTTGAGCACGGGCAGCGAAAGCGGTTGCGGCACAGGCCTCGAGCCGCGGCATGATTCGGCGAGCACCTCGGGTCAGTAGTTGCACCAAATCACCTCGGTCCGCTCTTCGCCGGAGTTTGCCATGTGGGCTTTCGTCTTCAGCTCTTCCCGCCGCCAGGCCTTGAGCTTCTCGTCGTAGAGCGGGGCCGCGTAGCCGCTGAGCATGGCCTTGCCGTTGATCTGCACAATCGCGTCGAGCAGGGCCGAGTGATCGTCGACCGTCATCTCGTGGGCATACGTTGCCGCCTTCTTGCCATGCCGTGTTTCAGGCAGGTAGGGCGGATCGAGATAGAAAAACGAATCCTCGCCGTCGTACCGCGGAATCAGCTCGATGGCGGGCCGAGACTCGATCATCACTGTGCGGAATCGAGCCGCCACATCCTCCAGGCCGTCGATGGCAGAGAGATACTTCGAGACAGGCTCCGCCATGTCCCGACGCGTCCGTCGGCTAAAGGCCCAACAGTTCCTCGTGAGCTTTGACATGCCCATGCCGCCCCGAGCCTGGCGACAGACGGCAAAGAACCGGCGAGCCTTCTCAACCGGATCATCGGTGGGCGGCAGCTCCAGCACATCGGCAAACTCGCCGCGGGCATACGGCGTGAGATCGAGCAGCATTTGCAGCCGTCCGAACTGCTCGGGATCGCGGACCACGCGAAAGAGGTTCACCACCCGATCGTCAACGTCGTTGTAGACCTCGACCTCGCTCCGCGGCTTGCGAAGCAGGACGTTGGCGGCGCCGCCAAACGGCTCGACATACACGCGGTGATCGGGAAATCGCTCGATCAGCCATTCAGCGTAGTAGGCCTTGCCCCCATACCACGCGATCGGCGCCTTCAATCCTTTGCGGGTGCCTGCCAACGTCGAAGCTGACGAGGGAGCGGCTGGCGGTTCCGCAGCGTCGGCCAGGCTCGCGAAGAGCAGTTTTTGGGGAGCAGATGAGTGCGGCATGCGAGCGACTCCGTTCGCGGATCGGGAAGCGAGCCGGATTCTACACGGGCCTTCGATTCGCGGCATGCTGTCGCGAGTTCCGCCCGTATGACGGAGAGGGAAAAAGGGGAAGCCCTTCAGCCGCAGGTCAAGTTCTATCCGTGCAAAGGCCGCTTGGACTCCATCCAGGAACTCAGTGCCACGCTCAAGGCGAATATCGTCATGCCAGCACGCCGCCCCTGTGTTGCTTCACGCGGTGTGAGGCAGGCGATGGTGATCTTCGTCCCGCCGGGTGCCAAACGCGACAAGACGCGGAGCC
>CALCGM010000283.1 GCA_937900985.1 uncultured Planctomycetaceae bacterium
CGGTCAGGGAGGGCCATCCGCATGACATCGTTGTCACTCAAGAAGCACCAAACTACACGGCCGAGCATTCCGGCGGCGACTGAGCCGCACGGCCTGGTCACCGCACTGGCCGTGGTCCTGCTGGCCTGCTGGTCTGCTTCACTGCAGGCCGCCCCCTGGCATGAGCTCTTTGGTGGCGTGCCGGCCGCGGCCGACGCGGCGCCAGCCGAGGCGGGCACGGCCACCGGCCGACACCCGCGGTCGCTCGACATCTCGGCGATTCTCGGAGGCGACGCTGCTGGCCGGGCCGGATCTCGGCGGATAGACGCTGTCCGCGGTGACGCCGCGGTGGCCACAGCGGGGCCGCTGCTGCCCGATCAGGCGAGCGGCGTCACGCCAGCGGCTGCGGAAGAACTCGGTGGCGTGGATGAAAATGCGGCGGTCTGCGCGGCCGACGCTGAGGCCTGCCGCCAGGCGCTTGAGCAGCTGCGGCTCGATCGCCTCTCCGAGATCGATCTCGACATCCGTGTCGATGGTGTGGCCGGCAACGACTATCCCTGCGAGTGCCGCCTCGACGGCGAAGTCTTTGAGCCGCGGCAGTTTGCCACCACCACCTTCACCTGGAAGGCCGCCGGCTACTGCCACAAGCCGCTCTACTTCGAACACTGGAACTTTGAGCGGTATGGGCATTCCTACGGGTGGGCGGCGGATCCCTTTATCTCCGCGGCACACTTCTTTGGAACGCTGCCCATCCTGCCCTACAAGATGGGCGTCGAGCTGCCCTGGGAGTGTGTTTATCCGGTGGGCTACTACCGGCCTGGCAACTGTGCTCCCTGGACAGTGCCGGCGTTCCCGGTGAGTGTCCGCGGCATGGCAGTCGAGGCAGCCACCGTCACCGGACTGGTCTTCTTGCTGCCTTAACGCTTGTTGACGATCGCGACGTAGGCGTAGCGTTTGGCAACCGACTCAAACGACACATCGGCCCGCCCGGAGTCGCCGAGCTTGGTGAGGGCGGTGTGCACGTCGGGCCGGTAGAAGACGTGAAACAGGGAGAGCCATTTCTTCAGGCCTGCCGCAAACCAGCCTGGCAGATCGGCCTGATCCCAGAAGTCAACGATCACCAGCTGCCCGCCGGGCCTGAGATTCGCCATGGCGGCCTCGATCGCTCCCTCCCAGGCTGGAACCATCGAGAGGCAGTAGGAGAAGACGATCGTGTCGAAGCCGTGGTCGCGGCCAAACATCTTGCGGGCGTCGAGCGCTTCGGCGAGCCCCTGACGAAGCACGATCTCGTCGACGCCGGCCTTACGGATCGATCCCGCGGCCGTTTCGAGCATCTCGTGCGAGGCGTCGAGGCCGTAGAGATGGCCATGGTGGGGCCGCCGTGCGAGGCGGATCAGGTTGCGGGCCGTACCGCAGCCGACCTCAAGCGTCGCCGTGTCGTCGGTGGTCACCACCCGCTCGAGCATGCGGTCGCGACCGAGCAGGTAATACCGCCGCGTGATGTCGTAGATGTGCCGCGTGACGCGATACATCCGATCCATCGCTTTGGCGGGATCTTTGGCTGGGTCGCCATTGGGACCAGCCGCCGGCGAACTCGACCGACCGCTGGGCGGCACCGCAGGGATGTTGGCTTCGTCGTCGGTCACGCCTGCGTGTTCAGTCACTGGGCCGGCTCACCGGTTTTCTCGTAGATGTGAAACATGCCGTAGATCGCGGAGCGGTCTTTCTCGTGGAGCTCCTTCGAACGCGGCTCATCGTAGTGGAACCGGGCCTTGGTCTCTGGTGAGAGAGCCTCTTCGATCGGCGAAAGCTCGCCCGCGGTGCGGAAGATCACCGTCGTGTCAGCAGCACCCACGCGGGCGATCTCGCTCCACAGATCCTCGATCACGTTGGGAGGCATCCAGTCCTGGCTGTCAAGGAGGATGAAGCCATTGAGGCTCCCCGGCTCCGCGGTGCGGAGGTAATCGCCGAGGCTGGCCACGTGGGTCTCGACCCTGTCGACCATCTCTTTGATGGTCTCGTAGTTCTCTTCCCGCAGGTAGTCGGGGATGGCCTTCCGCCCCTCGTGGTCGTACCGCCGTCCGAAGGCCTGCCAGGTGAAATAGTTGTCGTCGAGCGGAAAGCCGCAGGCAAGCCGCCGGATGCGCTGCTTGTAGGTTTCAAAGAGCTTCTGCCCGTTGCCGCCCGACTCGGCGAGCATCGCTGCATGCTGGCTCGGTGGAATGCCCAGGCTGTAGACCGCCACGGGCTGTCGGCCCATCCAGCGAACGAGCCGGTTCTCAAACAGCGTGCCGTAGTACTCGTCAAAAATCTTTTCCTGGTCGGCCTTGGACTGAGCCGTCAGGAGCCGGGCCGGGTCGCGCCGCATTCTCTTGGCAAGGCCGTGCACGACGCGGAAGAACTGGCCAAGCTTCGCCTGGTCGTAGAGCCCCTTCTTGAAGTAGTTGATCCGCTTCGGACCAATCGCCTGCCCCGGCCAGTCGCTGGTTTCCCAGAATGTTCGCGTCTGCTCGTCGAGATGCTCGCGTATGTAGGTGCGGTAGTTGTCGAGGTTGTCGTCGTGCTGACCAAATCCGAAGAACTTGTAGAAGCTCTCGTAGTCGGGCAGATGCTTGATTGCAGCAAGCTTCAGGCGGGTCAGCGCCATGTGGTTGGCGTTGAGGTCGACCGC
>CALCGM010000284.1 GCA_937900985.1 uncultured Planctomycetaceae bacterium
GAGCGGCCTCGCCCTTGGCGAGGTGCCTTCGGCACCCGCGGACCCGTCCCGTTCAATACGGCTTACGTGGTGCTCACTCGGTGTCGCGGACGTGCAAGCGGGACGGGTCCACGGGCCGCGGAGCGGCCTCGCCCTTGGCGAGGTGCCTTCGGCACCCGCGGACCCGTCCCGTTCAGTGCGGCTTACGCGGTGCTCACTCGGTGTCGCGGACGTAGCGGTGACACTGCACGCACTTCATGGTGACGTCCATCCAGGCGAGGGCGGCGGCGTCGAGGTTTTTCGCCTTCGCGGCGTCGCGGAGGGTGATGCAGGAGCGGCGGAACTCGCCGCTTTGGCGGGCGTATTCCTCGGTCTGCAGCACCTGCCAGTTGGAGGCCTGGCTGGCCAGGGCAAGGTCCTGGGCCGCCTTGGCCATCATCTCGTAGTCCTCGATGGCGAGGCCTTCGAGCACGGCGATCGAGTGGTCGAGCTTGGCCCGCATGAAGTCGGCCACCTGGTCGGGCTCATCTTCGGCGGCCAGCGGCTCGCTGGCGAGCGGCACAGCGACCACGGCTGCGGTGAGCATGGCCGCGGCCACCCACAAAGCGGCCTGCCCACGCCAAAAAGGAACGCTGTCGCAAGAGCCGGGAGGAAGCGAGGTCATGCGGGGTCTCCAGCAGTGGGCTGCCGCTGGCTTTCCGCCACAGCAGCAGTGTGAGTGCGACCCCCTCAGGTCGACGCAGCCAGTGTTGCCGCGAGCCGTGTGTTGCTCGCGGCCCGACCTCGCTGTGAAGCGTGGACCGGCACCGGTTTAATCGTCGGCGAGACCGAGGTCTTCGTTGTAGCCCTGCTGAACCACCCTGTTTTCCCGCCGTTCGTGGTCGAGCAGTCGCGTGGCGAACTGATCAACGTCGCGGCAGAGGGCGGTCCAGCCCTGAGCAGGAATATCACCTCGCGAGGTCTGTTGGATCAAGCGGTCGGCCTCGTCGAGCAGGCCGGGGTGTTCGGCCAACACCCGCTTGGCCTCTTCGGCGAGCCGCGGTAGGCGAGCGAGCGATTCTTCGAGAAAGCCCCCCTCCTCTTCCTGCTGAAAGTGTTCGGTGAGGTGGTCGCGGAGCCTGGAGAGCGCCTCGGTGATGCGATCGCAGCCGCCCTTCCCGCTCGCAGCGGCATGGGCCCCCGATGGTGGCGTGAGAGCCTCGCGGGCCGCCCGCAACAGCCCGTGGAGTTCACGATGCTCCTGCAGGATGTGGCCGAGAATCACGGGATCGGCGCGATCGAGCGATGGCATTGCAAAGGCTCCTTTGTGCGGTGGTTGGCTCGGTCGCGTGTCGCGATGTTCCCGCTCGCTTGCAAGCAGGCAGCGTGTATGGCTTCGCTTGTCACCACCCAGCCTCAAGAACAACTCACTCCCTCTCAAACGATACGAGCCCGGCCGGGCGGCAGTCGGCAGAACGTGGTCTCGCTCGCGGGGCTCGCGGCTCGCGGCGGGCGGACAGTTGGCAGGAGCCTGCTGGGGTCGTCGCCAACGGGTGCGGCGTGTGTATAGACTGTGCGGAATCGGTGAGCCGCAGGCGGGCGGCCGCAGAGATGGCTGAGAGTGCCCAGCTTTCCAAACGGACTCAGCCGGAAACCGTGTCCGACTTTTCACAGTCTTGAAGGGACGTTGAACGTGATCCGCAGACATGATGATGCAACGCACGCTCTCCGAGCACCGCGACGAGCGGTGGCGGCACTGTTGGCCGCAGGCCTGATGGTGATCGCTGCTGCGATGCCGGCGACCGCCCAGCAGGTCGAGGTCGAGGAGTTCACCCTCGACAACGGGATGCAGTTTCTGCTCGTGCCCCGCAGCGATCAGCCCAATGTGGTCAGCGCCGGCTGGGTGGCCCGTGTGGGCAGCGTCAACGAGCGTCCGGGCATCACCGGCATCAGCCACTTCTTCGAACACATGATGTTTAAGGGCACCGACACGATCGGCACCCGTAATCCCCAGCGGGATGCGGAGTATCGGGCTGAGCAGAAGCGGCTCCGCGACGCGATCAACGAGCTGACCTGGACCGAGCAGTATGAGCGGTTTCGCCGCGGCGAGATCGACGATCCCTGGGATCCTGCCAACGACACGGCCGACCTCCGCCGCCTGCGAACCCGCCTAGCCGAGCTGATCCGCACCCAGCAGGGCCGCGGCGCGGCTGAGGCGATTGCGAATCTGCAGCGGAAGCTGGCTGCGGCCGAAGCTGGCTCTGCGGAAGCGACCGCGCTTGCCGAGCAGTTGGCGGCCTTGCAGCAGAAGCAGGCCGAAGCTGCCACGATCGTCAAAGACGAGTTTGATCAGGTCTACACCATGGCCGGCGGCAGCGGCATGAATGCCTTCACCAGCTACGACTTGACCTGCTACTTCATCACCGTTCCCTCCAACAAGCTCGAGCTCTGGGCCTGGATGGAGAGCGATCGACTCAACGACAGCGTGTTTCGTGAGTTCTATTCCGAGCGCGACGTCGTTCACGAAGAGCGGCGGCTGCGAACCGAGAGCACGCCCACCGGTCGCTTTCAGGAGCAGTTCAACGCGATGTTTTGGGTGTCGAGCGGCTACTCCTGGCCGGTGATCGGCTGGCCGAGCGATCTCAACAGCTACACCTTCGACCAGGCCCTCGAATACTGGAACACTTATTACCGCCCCGGCAACCTCTTCGGTGTGCTCGTGGGCGACTTCGATCCCGAGGAGGCCAAGCCGCTGATCGAGCAGTATTTCTCGCGGCTCGATCCAGGCACCACCAAGCCCGCTCCTGTGGTCACGCTGGAGATCGATCAGCTCGCCGAGCAGCGGATGAATGCCGCGGGCGACGTGCCGCCGTCGGTGGAGATTCGCTACCACACCGTGCCGGCGGGCCATGCGGATAGCTACGCCCTCGACATGCTGGCGGAGATCCTCAATGGCCGCACTGGCCGGCTCTATCGCGGCCTTGTGGAAGGCCGTGGGATTGCGGCGTCGGCGCGGGCATCGTCCGACACGCGGCACTACGCCGGCCTGTTTGCCGTCTCGGCGGAGGCGCGAGGCGAGGCAGGCCCCGAAGCCCTTGAGCAGGCCTGGTATGAGGAGCTGGCTCGGTTGCAGACCGAAGACATTCCCGAGCGGGAACTGGAGAAGGTCAAAAACGGCGTCGCTGCCGACAGCTATCGCAGCCTGGAGAGCAACATGTCGCTGCTGATCCAGCTGGCCTTCTACGAAACCCTCGTTGACTGGCAGGAAATCAACGAAACGCCCAAGAAATACGACGCAGTCACCGCGGCCGACATCCGTCGCGTGGCCAACGAGTATTTCGGTGAAAACAACCGCAGCGTGGCCACCTATCGCCGCGAAGAGTAGTTCCGCAGCCCCTCACGGGGCTGCCCATCGTCTTCCCCCGCCTTCAGGCCTTCTCACACGCAGGAACCTTGTTCGCATGAACGCCCGACACCTTGCGATCGTTTTGGCACCGGCCGTTGCGGCAGCATCGCTGATCACGGCCAGCATCGCTGCCACCCACGCGGCCGAGTCTTCGGCAACCCTGCCGCCACGGCCCGAGCAGATTGCCTTTGAGCCGCTCGACTTCACGCCGCCGAGCGCTGCCGACTTCCGGCATGTGCTGCCTGACGGCACGGTCGTCTATCTCGCTGAGTCGCACGAGTTTCCGCTGATCGATCTCTCGATCACCTTCAAGGGCGGCGCCTCGCTCGATTCCGCAGAGATCCCCGGCCTGGCGTCGATGACCGCCCGCATGCTGCGAGAAGGCGGCACAGCAAGCCTGAGCCCCGAGGCCTTTGACGAGCAGCTCGACTTTCTCGCCACGCAGGC
>CALCGM010000285.1 GCA_937900985.1 uncultured Planctomycetaceae bacterium
CTGATCGAGTCAGCCTGTGGTGGTGCTGGCTCGATCAGGGGGCCGGCTGCAATTTGAAGCACGCGCGAAGGAGCCACACCCAGGAAGGAACCTGATGACAGCACATCGAGCACCCGACCCGCGGCCGGAAATTCGCATTGCCTTTGTCGACTTCTGGGGCACGTTCGATCCGACCGACAACTACTTCACCCGGCTGCTTGAGCCCCACTACAAGCTCGTGCAGACCGACGAGCCCGACTACATCATCTACTCGTGTACCTACAACCGGGATTCTCCGGGGCCTGGGAATCCCGAGGGAGGCGTTCGCAAGAAGCATCTCCTGCACGACTGCGTGCGGATCTTCTACACCGGCGAGAACATGCGGCCGGAATGGAGCGCCTGCGACTGGGCATTCACCTTCGACTACGATCCGCACCCGCGTCATTACCGCCTGCCGCTGTGGGCGATGTACACCGACCCTGCCAGACTGGTGAAGACGGCCGAAGCGATGGCGGCACCGCCGGCTGAGCGGCCCGAGTTTTGCGGGTTTGTGGTGTCTAATCCGCTGTGCAAAACCCGCAACCGCTTCTTTGAAAAGCTCTCGAAATACAAGCCTGTGAATGCTGGTGGAAAGCTGTTCAACAATGTGGGCGGCCCAGTGAAAGACAAGCATGCCTTTCTCTCCCGCCATCGATTCACGATTGCTTTTGAAAACGACTCACAGCCCGGCTACACGACCGAGAAACTCATCGAGGCGATGCTCGCCGGGACGATTCCTATCTACTGGGGTGATCCCCTCGTCGGCCGCGACTTCGACACCCGCAGCTTCCTCTCGGCCCACGATTCGCCATCGCTGGACGACCTCGTGGATCGCGTCGTGGCCGTCGATCAAGACCCTGCCTTGCGTCGGGAGCTCTGCCGGCATCCCTGGTATCGCGACAATCGCGTGCCGGCATGCGTCGATCCGGCAAGGGTGCTCGCGCATTTCGCTCGAATCTTCAACACACCGCTTCTGCCGGTCGCCCGCCGACGCGATCTGCTGCGGCTCTCGCGGATCGACCGTCTGCCCGCCACGATTCGCAGCCTCCGCCGCCGCATGCAGGGAAAATACCGCAAGCTGACGGCGGAAGCCCGGCCGTGAAAACCTGCTTTCTCGACGCAGGCCCATGCGTGGTAGGCTTACAGCAAGGTTTCAATGACTCACATCAATGCCAGGTGCCAGGAGCGATTCATGCGGCTGCCCCGGATCCTTCTCTCATTTATTGCTGCCACACTCGCCAGTTCGATGACCTGTTCGTTGGCGATTGCCGACGAACAGCAGGATCGTGCGGCCATTGAGGCGGCCACCAAGGCCTACCAGGAGGCGCTTGCCAAGGGGGATGGCGAGGCGCTCGCTGCCTTCTGGACAGAGGATGGCGACATCATCGACGCCGACGGCAACGTGCTCAATGGTCGTGAAGCGGTGGTGGCAACTGTGCCGCCTGATGAGGGCGAGCTTCGCCCCACAATGAACATCAACGAAACCAGGCTCCGCTTCCTGTCTCCTGCGGTGGCCCTCGAGGACGGCACTGTTGAGGTGCTTTTCCCTGGAGCGGCGGCACCGATGACGGGCCGTTTCTCGGCCGTGTGGGTGAAGCAGGACGACCGCTGGCTGCTCTCGGCGCTGCGGGAAGATTCGCTTGGCGAGCCATCCGGCCCTGAGCAGCTGGCGGACCTCGACTGGATGACTGGCGAGTGGGCTGTCACCAACAACATGGCCGCAGGCGTTGGCGAGGGCGACGCGCAGCCGGAGATCACGATCACCGGTCGCTGGAACTCCTCCAAGACATTCCTGATTCGCGACATGCGGATTCGTGAGGATGGGCGGGTGATTCTGCACGTCACGCAGCGGATTGGCTGGGATCCGCTGCATAAAGAGATCCGTGGCTGGGTCTTCTCCTCCGACGGCACGCATGGCGAGGCCATGTGGGGCCGCGATGGCCAGACGTGGCTGGCGAAGTCGACGATCACCTCCCCCGACGGCACGCAGCAGTCGTCGCTCAACATCTTCACCTACGACGGCAAAGACACCTGCCACTGGAAGGCCTACCCGACGCACCTCGATGGGCATGGGATTCCACCGCTCGACATGACGCTGACCCGCGTGAAGAAAGAGGCATCTGCCGAGACGGAGGCCGAGTAGTGTGAGTGTCGCTCGGCAGGCAGCCTGCATGGCTGCGGCCCTCATCGCCGCAGCCGCGTCGCTTGCCTCGGCAGACGAGGCGGCAGAGAGGTTGTTGGCTGGGCAGCTGTTTTCCGAGCAGGTTGAGCCAATCCTCCGCGAGCGGTGCTACGGCTGCCACTCGCATGCCGCCGGCGTGATGGAGGGCGGGCTCGCGCTTGACTGGAAGAGCGGCTGGGCACAGGGAGGCAGCCGTGGGCCGGCGATCATCCCTGGAGATCCCGAGGCCAGCCTGCTTGTTCGGGCCGTCCGGCACGTCGATCCAGAGCTCGCGATGCCGGATGACCGGCTGCCGGATGAGGACATCGCAGCGATTGTCGACTGGGTGGCTGGCGGTGCGGTCGATCCCCGTTCGTCTGTTCCGGCAGCATCGTTGCAGGATCGCACCGACTGGTGGTCGCTCCGGCCGCTCACGCAGCCAGAGGTGCCGCCGGCAGCCGCGGAGCTCCATCCCATCGATGCCTTCGTCGACGCCCGTCTGGCCGATGCGGGGCTTGCGGCCACAGAGGAAGCAGATCGGCGGACGCTCATTCGACGGCTGACGTTTGACCTCCACGGCCTTCCACCGACGCCTGCGGAGGTGGAGGCGTTTGTGTCGAATGCCGCCCCCGATGCCTACGACCAGCTGCTGAGCCGCCTCCTGGCATCCCCTCGCTATGGCGAACGGTGGGCCCGCCACTGGCTCGACACCATCCACTTCGCCGACACCCACGGATTTGAGCACGATGCCTTCCGCCCCAACGCCTGGCGGTATCGCGACTATGTGATTGCGAGCTTCAATGCAGACCTGCCCTGGGATCGGTTTGTCAAAGAGCAGTTTGCCGCCGACGTTTTCGCCCCCGAGGCGACAGATCGGCGCGTCGCCCTGGGGTATCTCGGTGCCGGACCCTACGACCACAGTGCTGCGAGCACGGCGCCCCGGAGCTTCGAGCATCTCGATCGCGATGACCTCGTCACGCAGACGATGGGCGCTTTCGCCAGTACGACGGCCAGCTGCGCCCGCTGCCATGCACACAAGTTTGATCCAATCTCCCAAGACGACTACTACGCCCTGCAGGCGGTGTTTGCTGGCATCGGCAAGGGGGACGTGGCCTACGACCCCGATCCGCAGACGGCCCGCGACCGTCAACGCTGGGAGCGGCTTGCTGCCGCCGCCCGGGACCGCGACGAGACCGTGCTCCTGGCTGAGCAACAGGCCTCCCTCGTTGCCGCGTGGGAGGCTGCTCGCCACGAAACCGCCGCATGGCTGCCGCTGCAGCTGGAGGATTTCAGTTCTGCCTACGGTGCCACGCTCCAGCGACAGGCCGACGGTTCGATCCTCGTAGGTGGCGAGCGTCCTGAGGTTGATGTGACAACGCTCGTTGCCAGGAGCGGGCCCGGCACGATCACGGCGATCCGCCTCGAGGTGCTGGCCGATGCATCGCTGCCCGCCCAGGGGCCTGGCCGAGCCGACAATGGCAACCTGCACCTCAATGAGGTGGCGGTTGAGGTTCGCCAGCCAGCACAGCCGCAGGCGACACGGGTTGGCATCGGTCAGGCCACCGCCGACTTCAACCAGGAAGGCTGGACAATCGCTCATGCGATCGATGGCGATCCGAAAACAGCCTGGGGCATTCATCCGGCCGTCGGGCAGTCGCATCAGGCGGTGTTTACCTTTGCTGAGCCGCTGATGCTCGAAGCGGATGCACGGCTCACCGTGGTGCTGCGGCAGATTCACGGGGGGAGTCATCTGATCGGTCGGCTGCGGCTCTCTGCAACGGAGGGAGATCCACTGACGGCAATCGCCCTGCCTGCGGAGGCTCTCGCCGCTTTGCAGACTCCGGCGGTCGAGCGGACCCGTGCGGAGCAGCTGGCTGTGGCGTCGGCGATCCTGGGGCACCTGGCCAGGCAGCGGCTGGCCGAGCTCCCGCCACAGGAGAAGGTCTACGCAGCCGCCGCCGTGGCTGAGAACGAACGCGGCACGATCGTCTACGAGGAG
>CALCGM010000286.1 GCA_937900985.1 uncultured Planctomycetaceae bacterium
ACGACTCAACGAACTCTCTCCACAAAACCTCTACGACAAGTGCATGGCACTTGCCCGCAACCTGTGGTGGAGCTGGCATCCGGAAGTCACCAACCTCTTCCGCGAACTCGACCCGGTGCGGTTCCGGCAACTGGGCCACAACCCGATCGCGCTGCTGGCTGAGTTCACTCCCGAGCGGCTTGAGTCGCGGGCTGCGGAACTCGTGCTTTACAGCCGGATCAATCAGGCCTTTCGTCGTCTCAAGGAATACCTGGCTGCCGAGTCGACCTGGAGTCATGTGCACGCGGGCGTGCTCGGCTCGAAGCCTGTGGTCTACTTCTCGGCGGAGTTTGGCATCCACGAATCGGTGCCGGTTTACTCCGGCGGCCTGGGCGTGCTTGCCGGCGACCACATCAAGAGTGCCAGCGGCCTGGGGATCCCCTTGATTGCCGTGGGCCTCTTCTACAAGCAGGGCTACTTCCGGCAAGAGCTCGACATCGACGGCTACCAGCATCAGGAATACATCCTCTCGCGGGAGGAGAACCTCCCGATCGCTCCAGCGCTCGACGTCAACGACAAGCCGGTCGTGGTGCAGATCGACACCCGCAGCGGTCCCATCCTTGCCCAGGTCTGGCGGATGTCGGTGGGCCGGGTGAATCTCTACCTGCTCGACTCCGACGTCGAGGGCAACAAGCCGGAAGACCGCGAGCTGACCAGCCGACTCTACGGTGGCGACACCAGGGTTCGCATCCGTCAGGAGCTCGTGCTCGGGATCGGCGGTGTGAAGGCGATTCGCGCCATGGGCATCACGCCCGGCGTCTACCACCTCAACGAAGGCCACTCTGCCTTTGCCACGCTCGAGGCGATTCGCGGCCGCATGGACCGAGACGGCTGGTCCTACGACGAGGCGGTGCGACGGGTGTCGCGGCAGACGGTGTTTACGACCCACACGCCTGTTCCTGCCGGTCACGACCGCTTTGATGGCGGCCTGATTGAAGAGCACCTCGGCCCCATGCGAGACGCGCTCGGCATCTCGCACGACCACCTGATGTCGCTGGGACGCGTGGAGCCCCACAATCACGAAGAGCCGTTTTGCATGACGGTGCTGGCCCTCAAGCTGTCGCAGCGGGCCAACGCGGTGAGCGCCCTGCATGGCCATGTCAGCCGTCGCATGTGGAACAGCCTCTGGCCGTCGCGAGGCGAGGAGGAGGTGCCGATCGGCCACATCACCAACGGTGTGCATGTGCCCAGCTGGCTCTCCTGGCAGATGCTGCAGCTCTACGACCGCATGTTCCCAGCCGGCTGGTTCCGCCGCATGGGCGAGCCCGATGTCTGGCAGAAGATTTACGACGTTGATGCGGGTGAACTCTGGGAGACGCACTACGCCCTGAAGAACCTGCTCTTGCAGTTCGTGCGTCGGCGGCTGGCCCGTCAGTGTCGCCGCCGCGGCGAGTGTGACGAGGCCGTCGAGCAGGCACGCACCGTGCTCGACCCCAATATTCTGACAATCGGCTTTGCCCGCCGCTTTGCCACCTACAAGCGGGCCGACCTCGTGCTCAGCGACCTCGATCGCCTGCTGGCGATGATCAGCGACCCCGACCGACCGATTCAGATCATCTATGCCGGCAAGGCCCATCCGGCCGACGAACCCGGCAAGGCGCTGATCCGCAAGATTGCCAACCTGCGGCACGACGACCGCATCAGCGGACGGATCGTGTTTGTTGAAGACTACGACATCAACGTCTGTCGGCATCTGATCCAGGGCGTTGATGTGTGGCTCAACAACCCGCGGCGTCCGCTTGAAGCCTCCGGCACGAGCGGCCAGAAGGTGGTGCTCAACGGTGGCCTCAACTGCTCGATCCTCGACGGCTGGTGGGCCGAGGCCTACGACGGCCGCAACGGCTTCGCGATCGGCCGCGGTGAGACTCACGCCCAGGATGAGATCACCGACCAGCGAGATGCCGCTTCGCTCTACGAGGTGCTTGAAAGAGAAGTGATTCCGCTCTTCTACGATCGCGACACCGACGGCCTGCCGCGGGAGTGGATCCGGATGATGAAAAACTCGATCAGTTCGCTGGCCTGGCGGTTTAGTGCCCACCGCATGGTGATGGACTACGCTCGCGCCTGCTATGTGCCGGCCGCTGGCGGGGTGTCGTGTGATATGGCGAGCCGGTAGGGGTCGCTCGGGGTGAGCCCGGGGCTGCCCCTCCGGACGCTCACTGCGGGCCATCCAGGCCCTCGCTCGCTCGGACATGCGCTGCGCTTTGGGGTGGG
>CALCGM010000287.1 GCA_937900985.1 uncultured Planctomycetaceae bacterium
CGCTGGCTTTGGCGCGTGGCGTCCATTCAGCGCAACGGCTCGAGCAGGCTCTGAAAGCGAAAATGGGAGAGGATGTTGGCGAGCGGGTGTTTCAGCTGGCGATCGGCTTTTCTGACGGGCAGTTGGCCGGTGGAGCGGCCACCGCCCTGGTGGCCTCCCTCGATGACCCAAGGCTCGTCGTGCGGCGATACGCGGGCCTCCGGCTGGAAGAAATCGTCGAGCCTGCTCCCCGAGATCAGCTCCGCTACCGGGCCGATGCGGCGGCGGATCTGCGAGCCGATGGACTGCGGTGGTGGCAAGTCCAGCTCGAGAAAGGCCTCATCCAGCGGTCAAAAGCCGGGCAATTGTCCGGCCCGGACGCTGGGTGATATGCTCGATGCTCGACGCTTGTCGGCCGCCCAAGCGGATGTTCTGGCGGCTACGTTGCATGCTCGCAGTGGATCGTCGTTTTGCAAATCAACGTTTCGGCCCGTCATGGCCACCTCAGCCCCGCCACCCAGTCGAAGATTTCGGCCAAGGTTTCCCGTTTGGTGCGGTATTTCAACAAAGTCACCGCCCTCAATGTCACGGTTGACCTCGAGCATGAGTCGCTCCCTGCCGTCGAAATCGTGGCCTCGGGCGAGCATATGCATGAAATGGTGAGCCACGAGGTATCTGCCCACTTGTGGCGTAGTGTTGATGGGGCCGTCCAAAAACTCGAGCAACAACTGAGAAAACACAAGGAGAAGACCCGGGACCACAAGCACGTGCAAAACACCCGCCGCAGCTGAACAAGCCTGACGGCAGTGTGTGTGTCCCCGGTGATCACGGCATGAAGTTTTCCGATTTTGTGGCGGTCGACGCGATTCGTTCAAACGTCGAAGCCACGTCGAAAGAAGGGGTAATCCGCGAGATGGCCTCGGCCTTGGTCGAGGCTGGGAAGATCACGCGGGACCAGCTCGAGAGCATCGTCAAAGCCATCATGAAACGGGAAGATCTCGGCAGCACCGGGATTGGCCGTGGTGTGGCTGTGCCGCATACGAAGCATCCCAGTGTGGACCGACTGGTCGGCACGGTGGCGATCAGCCAAGAGGGGATCGACTTCGAGAGCCTCGATGGAGATCCCGTGCAGCTGTTTTTCCTGCTGGTGTCGCCACCGGATCGCCCGGGCGATCACCTCAGGGCGTTGGAAAACATCTCCCGCCAGCTGCGGGACGATGCGTTTTGTCGGGACCTGAAGGCGGCCGCGACGCCCGCCGATATTCAGCATCTTCTCGAGGAAGCCGATCGTCAGGGGGTGGCCACCTAACGCCAGGAATCCCCGCAGCAATGCCACCGTCGCCCCGATGGGTCCGGTTTCCGGTCGTCGAGGGCGTCAAAAACGTGCAGCCGAACGACAGTGCCCCATGGAAAACACACCTCTCAAAACGCCGACTGACCAGCTGCAGGCCGCCAAGCGGATCTGTCAGGTGACGGTTGGCAATCCGCAGGGGCTCCACGCCCGTCCCGCGGACCTGGTGGCCCGCGAGGCCCGGCGTTGGCAGTCGAGGATTGAGGTTGTCGGCAACTCACAGCGAGTTGACGGTCGGAGCATTTTGGATCTGCTCTCACTGGCTGCGGCCCAGGGCACTCGGCTGGTGATCGAAGCGACCGGGCCGGATGCCGACGAGGCGATTACAGCCCTTGGCCGGCTGTTTGAACAAAACTTTCAGGAGTGATTCAGGCAGCCTGCCGAGCAGGCTGCGGAAAGACGTGCGAAGGAGATACACGGTTCGGTTTGCCAGTTGATGGCTGCGGGGATGCTGATCGCGGTGTGTGATGCCAGCGATCTCCCTGAACAGCTCGACGCCTTGGCAGACACGGGAGACCGCTTCCATTGTGGAGGCGGTCGGAGATGCCGGCCGGTGCCGGCGGGATCGATCAAGGCCTCTGAAGGAATGCAGAGAACAGCGTGGGCATGGAGAGCCGCTCGCCTGAGCGGCCCCCCATGCCTGTCAGAGGCCCATTGAAGCTCGCTCGGATTGCTGGCTGGCGCACACAGACTGCGCCATGCTCAGACTTCAAGGAATAGCCGTTTCACCCGGTGTCACCATCGGTGAGGCGTTGGT
>CALCGM010000288.1 GCA_937900985.1 uncultured Planctomycetaceae bacterium
GCCCTGCTCGAACGCGAACACGTCTAGATACCCTCCCGGGCTTTTCCAGAATGGCTGAGACTTCTTTCGATCCTGTCACCGTGCTGCTCGCACTCGTTCCGGCGCTGCCGCTGCTCGGCTGCCTGGTCACGATCGTGCAGGGGAAGATGCTCGGCTCGCGAGCGCACTGGCCCGCGGTGGCCACGATTGCCACCTCGGCTCTGTGCAGCCTGCTGCTCCTGGGGATCACCGTCGCGCAGGTCCAAGGGCCTGACGGCGGCCACGGCATCCCTTCCCGCCCAGTGGAGAGCGTCCACACACTCTGGCAGTGGGTGCAGGTTGACAATGCGATTCAGGGCGTGGATGCCGTCTCGGGAGTCGACACCAGCGGCGCTGCCAGTTCTGCGGCGAGCCGGCCTTTCGCCATCGACGTCGTGCTCCGGCTCGATCCGCTCACAGCCACGATGCTCTCCGTCGTCACCTGCGTCGGCCTCCTGGTGGCTCTTTTTTCCATCGGCTACATGCACGGCGACCCGGGCTATCCCCGCTTCTTCGCGCTCGTTTCCGCCTTTGTGTTTTCCATGACGATGCTCGTTTCCGCGAGCAACTACCTGATCGTCTATGTCTTCTGGGAGGCGGTCGGTGCCTGCAGCTACCTGCTGATCGGCTTTTGGTTTCACAAGCCGGAGGCAGCGGCAGCAGCGAAGAAGGCGTTTCTGGTCAATCGCGTCGGCGACTTTGGCCTGGCCGTGGCCGTGTTCCTGCTGTGGATGACCTACGGCACCCTCGACTTCCACGACATCGTCGCCGGCGACGGCACCATCATCAGCGGCATCCTCGGGCAGACCCGCCTGACCAATGTCGAAGGCATCGTCGGCGGCACGGTCGGCACGGCGATCTGTCTGCTGCTGCTGCTGGCCGCCTGTGGCAAGAGTGCTCAGGCTCCTCTGCATGTCTGGCTTCCCGACGCGATGGAAGGCCCCACACCCGCAAGCGCCCTGATCCATGCCGCCACGATGGTCACCGCGGGCATCTACCTGGTTGCCCGTTCGGCCCCGCTGTTTGTCGCCTGCCCCGATGCCCTGGTCGTGGTCTCGCTGGTGGGCGGCATCACCGCCCTGATCGCCGGCCTGATCGCCACCGTGCAAAACGACCTCAAGAAGGTGCTCGCCTACTCAACGATCAGCCAGCTCGGCTACATGTTCATCAGCCTTGGCACCGGCACCCTGCTCGGCTTCACCGCGGCGATTTTCCATCTCGTGACCCACGCCTTCTTCAAGGCCCTGCTCTTCATGGGGGCCGGCTCGGTCATGCACTCGATGGGCGGCGTGATCGACATGCGACGGTTTGGCGGCCTCCGGCAGCTGATGCCTGTCACCGCGGCAACATTCTTCATCGGCAGCCTCGCCCTGGCCGGCGTGCCTCCCTTTGCGGGCTTCTTCAGCAAGGATGAGATTCTCGCGTCGCTGCACACCCGGGCCTACCCCGGCGGCCACGGCGATCATGCCGAGGAGGCCCACGCCGACGGCCAGCCCCTTGATGGCGGCCTGGCTCTCGCTGCCGCCGGCATGCCCCACGATCACCACCGCACGTTTCCTGCCGCCGCGGCAACCTCCCAAGGGACGATCGGCCTGGTCTCTCTGCGGGCCGACCCTGAGCATGCCCACGCTGAGGCCGCCCACGGCGACCATGGCGAATCCACGCAGACGGCTTCCGGCTCTCTCAACACCCCCACCACCTGGAAGGCGATCTGGTGGATGGCCTTGCTCACCGCCGGCCTGACAGCCTTCTACACCTTCCGCGCAGTCTTCATGACCTTCACCGGGCCGCTGCGGGTGCCGGACGAAGCGGGCCACCATGCCCACGAGTCGCCGCCGGTGATGACCTACCCTCTGATGATTCTGGCAGCAGCCTCGGTGGTTTCCGGAGCGTGGATCTTCTTCACCGATGCCCTGGGATCGTTCCTTCCAGCGACGCCGTCGCTCTGGGCGCCGGCTGTCGCCAGCACCGCCGTGCCCCATGCCTTCCACTGGGACATCGCGATGCAGGGAACGCTTGCGGCCGTGGTCGGCATCGCTCTTGCTGCCTACGGACACTATGGCCGTCGCAGCGATGAGCCTCAGATGGAGCGCTACCTGGGCCCACTCGGCACGCTCTTTGCCAACCGTTTCTATCTCGATGAACTCTACGTGATCACGGTCGTGCGGCCGATTGAGGCGGTCTCGTCGATCGCTGCGGCATTTGATGGATCGGTCATCGATGGCTTGGTCGATGCCATCGGCCGTCTGCCGCCGTCGCTTGCCGGCCTCGTCCGCCGTCTGCAGTCTGGCCTCATCCAGCGGTACGCCCTGGCGGGTGTGATGGGTGTGCTCGTGATCGTGGCTTCTCTTGTCTGGTCCCTGAAACAGTAGGCCGAGCCGATGCTCGATTTTTCACAGGGCTTTTCGCCCGCCACCCATCTGCTGATCACGATCGCTGCTCCCCTGGTGGGAGCGGTGGCCGCCTGGCTGCTCGGTCATCGCGGGCTGCACGCGGTGCGGCAGAGTGCTGCCGTGAGCAGCCTGATCACGCTGGCGCTCGCCGGCACCCTGGTGCTTCGCTTCCTCAGCAACGCCCCGCCGGCCAGCGGCGACTTCTTCGCCAGCGGCGAGCTCGGCTGGTTTGTCACCGGCCCGCTCGACATTCGATTCTCAGTTGGGCTCGACGGGCTCTCGATCTGGCTCTTTGGGCTCTCGGCGCTGCTGACGGTCACGGCCGTTTTCGTCAGCTGGGATGCTGTGCAGGAGAAAGCGGTTGGCTTCTACGGCCTCTTGTTGCTGCTGGAAGCGGCGATGCTCGGCGTGTTTGCCGCTCGCGACATCATCCTCTTCTATGTGTTCTTCGAGTTCACCCTGGTGCCGCTGTTCTTCCTGATCGGCATCTGGGGTCACGACGACCGGCGGCGGGCTGCGATCAAGTTTTTCATCTACACGTTCGCCGGCAGTGTGCTGGCCTTTCTCGGCCTGCTGGCGATCGTGCTCTGGCATGCCTCCCACACCGGAGTGCTCTCCTTCGACATCGCCACCCTGACTGCCGGGCTGGCCAGCCATCCGCTGCCGATGACCCCCGAATGGGGCTACCTGCAGCTGTGGGTGTTTGTCGCGCTGTTTGTGGGCTTCGCCATCAAGGTGCCGATCGTGCCGGTCCACACCTGGCTGCCGCTGGCCCACGTGGAAGCCCCGACCGGCGGGAGCGTCGACCTGGCCGGCGTGCTCTTGAAGATTGGCATCTACGGCTTTCTGCGGTTCTCGCTGCCGATGCTGCCGGAGGCTGCGGCCATCGCAGCGCCCTGGCTCGTGGCCCTCGGGGCGATCGGCATCGTCTACGGGGCGCTGGTCGCGCTGGTCCAGAAAGACCTCAAGCGGATGGTGGCCTATTCGTCGGTCAGCCACATGGGCTACTGCGTGATGGGCTTGTTTGCCCTCGAGCCTGTTGCTGTCGAAGGCGCCAATCTGCAGCTGATCAACCACGGCCTCGCATCGGCTGGACTGTTTGCCACGGTGGGCATGATCTACGAGCGGTATCACACGCGAAAAATCGCCGAGCTTGGTGGGATAGCGTCGCAAACTCCCTGGCTTGCCGCCTTCTTCATGCTCTTCACCTTCTCTGCGATCGGCCTGCCCGGGCTCAACGGGTTTGTGGGTGAGTTCATGGTGCTCGCTGGCACATTCCAGCGGGCCTGGAGCGGCGCCCCAGCCGACTGGGGCTCAACCTACCTGACGCTCGCCCTGCTCGCCGTGGCCGGTGTGGTGCTTGGTGCCTGGTACATGCTGCAGGCGGCGGAGCGGGTGCTCTTCGGCACGACGCGGGGTGCGACCGCAGGTGAGCATGGAGAGCATGCCCATGACCTCGCCTGGTATGAGGTTGCCGCCCTCGCGCCGCTCGGCGTGTTTATCGTCTGGATCGGCGTGTATCCCTCGCCCTTCCTCAAGGCGAGTGCTGCTGCCGTCACGGCATCCACCCAGGCGTCTTCTCAGGCTTTTGCCAGTCGCGTGTCAGCCTCGCGTGCAGAGGCGACTGCCGAGCACGACTCCCCTGCCGAGCACGGCAGCAGCCCGGCACCCGATGTGGATCTCACACTCCACGTCGGCCCATCACACAGCCTCTCCACCTCCAACCACCTCGCCCCATGAGCCCACCCCTCGCAGCCGTGACCGCCGCCACCGTGCAGGGTCTCGTTCCCGAGATCCTCCTTGTGGCTGCCGCCATCACGATCTACCTGATTGGCGCCTTCACCAGTTTCCGCAGCGGCTGGCTGCTGGCCTTTCTCGGCGTTGCCATTCCGCTCTGGCTGGCAACGCCTGAAGGCGGCGACAGCCTCACCGCCTTTGGCCGCTGGATGACGCTGGCGGCTGGGATGGCGCTTGTGCTCGTGCAGGGAGGAGACGTGCGGCCCGCGTCGCATCGTCGGCTCGGGACGTGCGAGGAAGCGGGAACGTTCCTGATCCTCTTAGCAGGGCTTTCGCTCGTCGCCGTTGCCGACAATCTCGTGCTGCTGTTTGTCGGCCTGGAGATGGTGTCGATCCCGACCTACGTTCTGTTGGGCCTGACACGAACGTCTGCCCACGGTCAGGAAGCCGCACTCAAGTATTTCTTCCTGTCGCTGGTCGCCTCGGCCGTGTTCCTCTACGGCATGGTCTGTCTCTATGGCATCGGGGGCGATGTCAGCCTGGCGGTCATTGGTGAAAAGCTGCAAAGCGGCGACGTCACCACCGAGCGGATGACGCTCGCGATGCTGCCACTGGCGGTGGGCATGCTGATGGTCGGTGCTGCCTTCCGCATGGCCGCAGTGCCGATGCAGTTTTACGCCCCCGACGTCTACGAAGGCACCAGCACGCCACTGGCGGGCGTGCTCTCCACGCTCCCCAAACTGGCCGGCGTGGTGGTGCTCGTCCGGCTGATCGGCCTGGTTGCTGGTGCCAACCAGCCCGCAGCCCTGGCCTACGCCGAGCTCTTCTGGCAGGTCGCGGCCGTCCTCGCCGCCCTCACCATGACGGTCGGCAACCTGATGGCCCTGGTGCAAAACAACCTTCGCCGGCTGCTGGCCTGCTCGTCGATCGCCCACGCTGGGTATCTGCTGGTGGGCATCACGGCTGCCGCCGCAGGAACTGGCAGCATGTCGGAGACGGTGACCGCGCGTCTCGATGGAGCCGATGCCACGCTTTACTACCTGGCGACCTATCTGCTGGCGACCTCTGGCGTGTTCGCGGCCATCACCTACCTCGGGCATCGCTGGCCGATCTGGACTCCCACGACGCCCCGGCCTCCCCGGGAAGAGGTTTCCACCGTCTCGGACCTCGATGGCCTTGCCTCGACCAACCCAGTCGTCGCCTTTGCCCTGGGAGTGTTTCTGCTGAGCCTGGCCGGCGTTCCTCCGCTGCCGGGTTTCTGGGGGAAGCTGTCGCTGGTGACCTCACTGCTGGAGGTCGACTGGGGCATGCCGGTCACCATGGCAGGCCGACGGGTCTGGCTGCTGGCCCTCGCGATCACCCTCGTGATCAACGCCGCGATCGCGGCGGCCTACTATCTCCGACTGATCGCAGCGATGTACTTCCGGCCCGCCGACCGGGGCGTTCAGGCTGATGGCGGGCTCTCCGCCGGTCTCGCCATGCTGGGCTGCCTTGTGGTGTCGGTGATGGCCACGTTCTCGCCTCGCATGCTCGCCTTCGACGACGACCAGTCGGTGTCTGCGGAAACTCCAGCTGTCGTTGCCTCTCTTGATCAAGCACACCATGACTGACACCCCCTGCACCCCAGAAGATGTCCGGGCAGCGATTGCGGACTTCACCGACCCAGAGAGCGGCAGGCCGCTGGCGGACATGGACCAGCTCCATGCCGTGGAGGCGAGCCCCGCGGGGATCCGCCTGGTAGTCGGCCTGACCACCCACTCCGCCATTCTCTGGAAGGCAACGCGCGGACGCCTTGAAGAACGGCTGCGGAGCCGGTTTCCCAGCGTGTCGAACGTCACGGTGGAGATCGAGCCGCACGAGCGGCCTCCCATGAAGCTCGGCCAGATCGGACTCGAGGCCAAGAGTGTGATCGCTGTGGGAAGCGGCAAGGGGGGCGTTGGCAAGAGCACGATTGCAGCCAGCCTGGCGATCGGCCTGGCCCGCGCCGGCTCGAAGGTTGGCCTGCTCGACGCCGACGTCTACGGCCCGAGCATTCCCCATCTTCTTGGCGTGTCTGGCAGGCCCGAGGTGCACGAAGGCCGCATCCAGCCGCAGTTTTTCACCGCCGGCGAGGCACGCATGCCGGTGATGTCGATGGGGCTGCTGGTGCCGGCGAGCGAGGCGGTCGTCTGGCGTGGCCCGATGCTGCACGGGGCGATCACCCAGATGCTCCGCGACACCGCCTGGGGGCCGCTCGACTACCTCGTGATCGACATGCCGCCGGGCACCGGCGACATCGCCCTCACGCTCTCGCAGGTGCTCCCGCTCTCGGGCGCTGTTGTGGTCTGCACGCCCCAGGATGTGGCCCTGCTCGATGCGACCAAGGCGATCACGATGTTTCGCAAGGTCAACATCCCAGTGCTGGGCATGGTGGAAAACATGAGCTTCTTCCTCTGCCCCGACAACAACAAACGGTATGACATCTTCGGCTCCGGCGGTGCCAAGCGGACGGCGGCCGACCTCGATATTCCCTACCTCGGCGACGTGCCCATCCAGATCGCCATTCGTGAGCATGGCGACGCCGGCCGCACCGGGGAAAACTTCACCGACGAGCAGAGCCGTCCCTACCTCGAAGCGATCTGCGAACGGGTCGTCTCGGGGCTTGCCGCCAGGCATGCCGCGGCCCCGCCAAAGCCGTCCCTGCCAGTGCTCTGACCTCAGCAGGCTGAGCGAGGCGACCAGAGGGGAGCGGGACGTGCGGGCGATGGTGAGGCCTCACCGCCACGGCCCCCGCAAGTTCTGGTAGCAGGAGATGGCGAGCACGACAAAGAGGATCGCCATGTACTCCTGGCCGTTGTTGAAGGCCCACCAGGCAACGGCACCACCGGTCACCATGCCGACGATCGTCGCCGTGCGGCTGGCATCGGCCACGCCGGCCATCAGCAGCCCCTCCCGCATGATCTGCCCGCCGTCGAGCGGCGGCACGGGCAGCAGGTTGAGCAGCGGCCAGAAGATGTTGACCTGCAAGAGAAACCAGACCGTGATGGCGAGCATCTTCGACGGCAACGGTTTCCCTTCGAAGAGGCCGAGCGACTCACCGATCGCTTCAAAAGGAAAGAGCACACGGTAGCCACCAGCCTTGAGCACCGCCACGATCACCACGGTGAATGCCAGCTGCGCAAGCGGCCCTGCTGCCGAGATCGCCATCCGCTCAGCCGGACGGTGGATGCTCCGACCACCCCACCGCTGCGGAATCGTGATGCCACCAAACTGCACGAGCACCACGCGGCTCTCGAGGCCAAAGCGGCGATAGGCGAGGGCATGCCCCATCTCGTGGATCAGGATGGAGACAAAAACAACGCCCACCCAGAGAGCGAGATACACCAGCAGCTGCCGCTGATCTCCACCCGCCACCGCCTGGCAGACGCTCCAGCCCAAGAGTGCCGCCACCGCCCAGAACCAGGCCGATACCCGCACGGAAATGCCTGCCAGCCGAAAGGCAAGGTCGACGGGCGTCGGCTGGGGTTCAGACAGAAACATGCGTGGACCTTTCTCACGGGAAGCCATGCGGCGTTGTCGGAGCCGCCCTCTTTCCAACGATGATCCGCGGCACCACCGACGGCATTATGCCGCGCAGATCGAGTCGGCCTGGAGCTGTGGGTGGGGCAGCGTTGCCGGCGTCTCGGCAATCTCCACCACCGCCGCCGCCGCCCGCTCAGCCGAACCACCGTGCGACACGGTCGCCGCGACCTCTTCCAGCCGCTTCACCACCGCCTGCCGCGTGGGCTCATGCTGCAGCCATTCAATCACATGCCCCGCCAGCTGATCCGCTGGATCCTGCACACAGAGATACTCCGGATAGACCGCCTCGGGATCCGCAGGCTCGACCGCTCTCGGCGGCAGCCACTGGCCGCGAGCAGGGCGGATCGGCTCGTCGACCGCCAGCAGGTTGACGAGCGTGATGAAGCGGGCGTGACGAAACCAGCTCTGCACCACGTAGGCAAAGCCGCCCACGCGATAGACGATCACCGTCGGCACCCGAGCCGCGAGCAGCTCCAGCGACACCGACCCGCTGACAGCAACCGCCGCAGTGGCACGACCGATCAGCTCCCGCGTCTTGCCCACCTCAATGGGGATCGAGAGCCTGCGGTCGTCGAGCGCCTGCTGAATCCGTTGGGCATGCCGGGCGTGGAGGGCGGCGATCACCGGCCGTGCCTGCGGGCACTGCCTGACGACCTTCCCGGCCGCCTCCAGGAGGGTTCCCAGGTTGGCCTCAATCTCCTGGCCGCGAGAGCCTGGCAGAATCAGCACCATCGCTGCGTCGTCGTGCAACGGATCGGCTGCGGTGGCCTCGCTCGCCTGGCGGTCGTGATCGTGCCGCGCAGTGAGTTCATCGAAAAACGGATGCCCCACGAGCGTCGAGTCGATACCCCGCGCCACAAACCAGTCCTGCTCAAAGGGAAGCGCGGCGAGCACCCGGTCGACGAGCCGCCGCATTTTCCGGCTCCTCCAGCTCGCCCAGGCCCAGATCTGCGGCGGGCAGTAGAAGACCACCGGGATGCCGTGCCTTCTGGCCCGCCAGGCAAGCCACCAGTGAAAGCCCGGAAAGTCGACCATCACCACGACATCGGGCCGGTCATCGAGAAACGATCGTTCGGCCCGCCGAGCCAGGTCGACGAAGCGGTGGATGTTGAGGACCACCCTGAGAATCCACATCACCGCCAGGCTGGTGAGATCCGCCACCAGCGAACAGCCCGCGGCCGCGAGCTGAGGCCCTCCCAGCCCGACAAACGAAGCGTCTGGACGAATCCTGCGGATCGCCTCGAGGAGGGCGGCCGCATGGTGGTCACCGGAGGGCTCACCGGCTGAGAGAAACACCCTCAGACGGCGGCTGCCCTGAAGGTCCGGCTGGCCATGTCGTGCTGACGGTGGGCGGCGCACAAAAAAACCCCGTGGGAGAAACACCTGCTTCTCCCACGGAGTATGTCGATGACTGCCAGCCGGCCCTAGGTCAGTTTTTCACCCTCGCCTTTGGGCCGAGCGGCCTCACTTGGCCGCTTCGAGCTCAGCGGGCGTCTTGAAGCCCTTGGAGACATCACCGAAGACGAGCGCGATCTGGTCATCGCCTTCCGCCTTCTCGGCCTTGCCCTTGCAGTTGTTGCAGCAGAAACCGACCTCGGCATCACCGATCGTGATCACCGTCGACGGATTGACGTCGCGACCGTTGAACGGGCAGCCGGTCTGCACCAGTTCGCCGGTGGCCACCATCTGCAGGTGGGCCTTGGCAGCATGCTCCTCGGGGGCCTTCTTGAAGGCCGCCAGGCAGTTGCCGCAGCAGAAATAGACCTTGCCGCCATCCAGTTCGGCCGACTTGTCGGCCTTGGCTGGCTGACCCGAGATCGGGCAGCTGCAGTCGGCCGGCTTCTTGGCGGCAGCAAAGGCGATCGATGCCGTGGCGACAGCAGCAACCGCAACGAGAGACACTAACGAACGAAATCGCATGGTTCGCGACTCCTGAAGGGAAAATGTTGGCAACCGTTCTCTGCGGCAATAACAGTCCGCAAAGACCCATGAATAGTGTAGTAGCCTAGGTGCGGCACACCGGTCACCGCAAGCGAACTCTCACCGGTTGCGGGGCTCGGGCAGGCCCAGGGCCAGCACAACCCCCAGGCCAATCACCGCAGCACCGCCGAGGAAGACGGGCCGAAAACCGATCACATCCACCAGGTAGCCGACCACCGGTGAGACCACAAACGGGGCAGCGAGCGCCACCCCGACAAGGCTCACATACCGCGGCTGCGAGGCTAGATCGGGGGCCAGCTCCAGTGCGGAGTTGCTAAACGTCCGCATCAGGATCGGATTGATACCCAGGGGCACGTAGACAAGCCAAAACAGCCTGCCCGCGGTGGCATGCGGCAGGAGCGACAGCCCAACAACCAGCAGCGGGGTGATCGCGGTGCAGGCCAGCAGCCCCACCAGCACAATCCGCGTGCCGCGGCGGTCGGTGGCGGGCCCAGCCACCACGCTCGCCAGCCCCGTCGCCACGTTCTGCACGACCACCCAGCCAAGCAGACTCGGCAGCTGGGTGCCCAGGCGATCGCGGGCGAAGGCCTGGTAGTGCGGAAAGAGGAACAGCGCCACCGAAAAAAACATCGCCACCAAGCAGAGCCTGGCAAGCCCAGGGTCTGCTGCAAGCATCGCTTTCCAGCTGCGGATCGAGGCAGCCACTCCCCGGTCTCGCCGGCCCGAGTCGCCTGCAGGCTCCGGCAGCGTCGCCGGCTCATCGATCAGCATCGGCAGCAACGCCGCCAACGCAAAAAACACGGCCGTCGCCAGAAAGATGCTGTCAAAGGCCGACTCCCCCGCCTCGAGCCACGGCCCGAGCAAGACAACCGCCGCGGCGATCGCCAGCACGCTCCCGACGGTGGTGTTGAGCAGCATCAGCCGGCCGCGGCTGGCAACGGGCACAAGTTTCCCCTGCAGCGTCGCCAAGACGAGCAGGTTGAGCCCATTGCTCACCGCAAAGCCCGCGTAGAGCGTGAGATAGATCACCGCCAAGAGCAGCGGATGCCTGCCTGCCAACACAGACCAGGCTGCCGCCAGCAGGCCAAAGCAGCCAGCCAGCCCCAGCGTGGTCACCACCAGCGGCCGCCGCTTCAGTGGCATTCGCGACAGCGGGCTGGCAAAGGCCAGCGGCGGCAGACTCTGGCCGAAGCGACCGATCACCGGCAGCATGCCCCGCAGAAAGCCTGCGTCGGCCACCGCATCCAGGATGGCCGGCATGATGATCGTCTCGGTCTTGAAGATCCAGCCGACCCGCACCGTCACCTGGTAGGCGGCGATCGCCAGCAGGTTTCGCTGCACTCGCTGCGGTGCATGCTCCTCCGGAGGAACCTCTGGCTCGATCTGCTGGCGTGCGGCCGCGTGTCTCACCCCAGACGGGCCTCGATCTGCAGTTCGAGATAGCTCCGCCGCTCCGCCGCACCACACTGGAGTTCACCCGCCAGCGACTCGATGCAGGCGGTTGCCACCGGGATCTCTCCCTGCCGCGCGAGAATCTCGAGCTCCAGAAAGTTGCCAAGGCCCTCGACGTGATCGATCGCAGCGTCGACCTCGGCCCCCTGCCAGAGTATGCGGGCGGCATGCCGCCGCTTGACCACCTCGGCCAGCACTCGGAAGCCGAGGGCTGCGAGCAGTTCTGTCCACTCGTCAACGGTGCGTCGGCCCGTCGGGAGCGGCAGCAGGATCTCCTGCCGCGTCTTGGCTGCCGAGTCGATGCGAGGCCCTTTCCAGGTCAGCTCAACCTCGTCACCGACGCGTCGCAGCCGCAAGGCCTCATCGGTGCGGGCGAAGTCGCGGCAGGGATGCAGAAAGTAGCGGTCTGTCTGCTCTGCCGGCTCGCGAAAGCGGGCCGCCAGCCCGATCAGTTTCTGCTCCATCGCCGAGGCGTCGGCAACGGGAAACTTCATCTCGACTTCGTACACTTGAGACTGTCCTTCCCCGCTCCAGCCCGCAGGCTCTGCCCTGTTCTCCATCCTCACTCTCGGCAACTGCGATGATACACGATCACCCTCTTCGTTCCGGCTGCCTCCATCGGTGTCAGCTTCTGCATTCCTCCGTCGGGCTGCGGGGGCCATCCCGGCGAGCGGTCCTCTCGGCATCGCTGCTTCTGGCGGCCGCAGCGATCGTGTTGCCCGGCTGCGACTCGCCGCAGGATCATGCGTCGGTGGGGCGACCGGTGGGCCAGATGCCGCTGGTCTCGCTGAGCGACCCCTCCGCGGCTCCGCCAGCCTTGACGGGCAAGATCACCCTGCTGAACTTCTGGGGCACGTGGTGCCCTCCCTGCCGTCGCGAACTGCCAGGCATTGCTCGGCTGGCTGCTCGGCTGGCCGACGAACCGCAGTTTCAGCTGCTCGCCGTGTCGTGCGGTCCTGGCGGGCCTGACGACCTTGAGGAAATCCGCACGTCCACGCAGGCGTTTCTGGAGAAGCAGAAGATCGAACTCGACACCTGGGCCGACCCCGACGGCTTTGCCCGCATGGCCGTCGCTGAAACCCTCGGCTTCAACGCCTTTCCCACCACCTACCTCATCGGCCCCGACGGCCTCGTCCGCGCCGCCTGGGTGGGCTACCGCCCCCGCGACG
>CALCGM010000289.1 GCA_937900985.1 uncultured Planctomycetaceae bacterium
GGAAGTTCATCATCGCCGACACCCCCGGCCACGAGCAGTACACCCGCAACATGGCGACGGGGGCTTCGACTGCCGACCTGGCTGTGATCCTGATCGACGCCCGGCATGGCGTGCTGCCCCAGACGAAGCGACATTCGTTCATCGTGTCGCTGCTGGGCATCAAGCACATCGTGGTGGCCATCAACAAGATGGACATTGTCGACTACGACCAGAAGGTGTTTGAGAAGATTCGCCAGGACTATGTCGACTTCGCCAGCCGGCTGGAGCTGCCCGACGTGCACTTCATGCCGATCTCGGCCCTCAAGGGCGACAATGTCGTCGCGCCGAGCCCGAAGATGCCCTGGTATACCGGCAGCCCGCTGATGCCGCTCTTAGAGACGGTCTACATCGGCTCCGACCGCAACATGGAAGACTTCCGTTTTCCTGTGCAGTATGTGCTGCGGCCCAACCTCGACTTCCGCGGCTTCTCCGGCACGATCGCCTCCGGCATCATCCGCACGGGGGATGAGGTGATGACGCTGCCCTCGCGAAAGAAGAGCCGCGTGAAGTCGATCGTGACCTACGACGGCGAGCTTGAGGAAGCCTTCGCCCCGCTGTCGGTCACCCTCACCCTCACCGACGAGATCGACTCCAGCCGTGGCGACATGCTCGTGCGGCCAGGCAACGTGCCGCGGGTTGAGCGGAAGTTCGACGCCACGGTCGTCTGGATGGCCGAGGAGCCGATGCTGCCGGGCAAGCAGTATCTCTTCAAGCAGGCCACGAAGGTTTCGCCAGGGCAGGTTGCCTCGCTCCGCTACCGGATCGACATCAACTCGCTCCACCGCGAGCCCGCTCCGACCCTCGCCCTCAACGAGATTGGCCGCTGCCAGGTGACGCTTGCCGAGCCGATTGCCTTTGATGCCTACCGTCGCAATCGCGGCACGGGAGGCTTCATCATCATCGACCGAATGACCAACGGCACCGTGGCGGCAGGCATGATCCTCGACCGGGGTGATGGCGACGAGGCCGATCACTGGGACGACGATGCCTCGGCCGAGCACCTGCACCGCGAGGAGAGCGGCGTGTCGACCGAGGAGCGGCAGTCGCGCTTCGGCCAGCAGCCGGCCACCGTGCTCTTCACGGGCCTCGCCGGCTCCGGCAAAACGACCCTCGCCAAGGCCGTGGAGCGGCGACTGTTTGACATGGGCCGTGCTGTGACCGTGCTCGACGGACAAAACATGCGACTAGGCATCAGCCGCGACCTGGGCTTTTCCGCGGCCGATCGCAGCGAAAACCTCCGCCGCAGCGCCGAAGTGGCGAGGCTCTTCAACGATGCGGGCCTGATCTGCCTGGCCTCGTTTGTCGCGCCGGAAGAGGCCGTGCGGCAGAAGGTGGCCGATCGCCTCGGCAGCGAGCGGTTTCTGGTGGTGCACCTCTCCGCGCCGCTTGAGGTCTGCCGCGACCGCGACACCCAGGGCCACTACGCCCTCGCCGACGCCGGAGAGATCACCAACTTCCCTGGCGTCTCGGCCCCCTACGAGCCACCCGCCAAGCCGGACCTCACGCTGGCCACCCACGAGAAGTCCCTCAGCGAGTGCGTGGACGCGGTGCTGACGCTGCTGGAAAGCCGCGGCATCCTCGCGGGGTGACAGGGGCCCTTGACCCTCGACGCGGTGCAAACCGGCGTCTGGCACGAACGGCACCTTTTCCCGTTTCCCTCGGTCTGGTGTGCACCGCGAGGAACGCTCGGATGGTACGCTCCGTCAGTCTCGTCCCACACACAAAGGAGATTTCTCATGCTGCCGTTCCTCTCCGTGCTCGCCAGAACCTCCCCTGTCGCCGCCGTCCAGGCTGGGGTGATTCCGTCGGCGATACTGATCGCGGCCGCCACGCTGTGCGTCATGCTGGCCGTCGCTCAGCCAGCGAGTGCCGAACAGGCAGAGAGCAGTGACGAGAAGGTCTTGCGGCACGTGGTGCTGTTTGCCTTCAAGGAAACGTCGACCGACGCAGACGTGGCGAAGATCGTCGAGGCCTTCCGTGGGCTGCCGAAGAAGATCTCGCAGATCAAAGACTTCGAGTGGGGCACCGACATCTCACCCGAAGGCAAGGCTCAAGGCTTTACCCACTGCTTCTTCGTGACGTTCGCCTCCGAGGCCGACCGCGACGCCTACCTGCCGCACCCCGCCCACCAGGAGTTTGTCTCGATCGTGGGCCCGCACGTCGAGGACGTCTGCGTGGTCGACTACTGGGCCAAGCCGTGAGGTTGAGGGCTACCGCTGCGATTCGAGCCGCTCGATGAACTGCCGCACCTGAGCGAGGTCGATCTCCTCAGGCGACGCATCAAGCAGCCACTGGGCATCGGCCAGGGCCATCTCGCGGCGGCCGAGCCGTTCGGCGGTCACCATCCGCAGCACCCGGTCGCGGGTGGCTCCGGGTGTGACCGTCAGGATGCCACTGAGATACCGCAGCATCGCAGGGGCGTCTTGCTCGCGGCTGGCAATCCCTTCGAGGTTGCCGAGCATGCGGGCAAGGATCTGCCGTGAGCTCGCCGTTGCGAGATGCCGCTCGGCGAGTTCCATGCCCTGCTGTTCACGAAGCCGCTTGGCGAGGTCGTCGCGACTGAGCCGCTCGCCTGCCTCAAAGACATCGATCCAGACGGGGGCTCCCTCGTCGCCCGTCGCCTTCACGATGAAGTGACCAGGGAAACTCACGCCTTCGACCCGCACGCCAAGTTCGCGGGCCAGTTCGATGTAGACAACCGCAAGCGTGATCGGGATCCCTTCCCGGTCGTCGAGCACCTCGTTGATATAGCTGTTCGCACGATTGTAGAAGTCGCCGCGGCTGCCGTGGAAACCGAGCTCGGCAAACAGAACGGTCTCGAGCATCCCGAGTTTGGTTTCGTCGTCGGCATCGTCGGCAAGCCGCGCGGCAACGCTCGCCGCGAGTCGCTTCAGGTCGGCACGCGACGCCTCGACATCCACCTCAGGATTGTCGAGCCGGGCGATCAGCAGCGCAGCCCAAAACAGATCGATTTCGGCATCGGGAACCGCGACCACTTCCGCCAAGGCAGCGAGCGTCTGTTGCTCATGCACAGCCGTGGCCACGGCCTGCAGGGCCTCAGACTCACGACGCAGGGCCCACGCCCGCTGCTCCACTGCTGCAACCACCCCCGGCCCCTGCTCGACAAGGCCCGCGATCATGTCTGACGAGAACTCGAGGGTTGCCCCCGCCGCCACGCCCTCGGTCAGTCCCTCGACCCGCCCCAGCAGCTCCGCCGACGGCATCACGGTTGGCAGCTCAGGCCCGACGGCAACGCCGCGAAACTCGGCCTCGGTATCGCGAAACTTGACCAGGCCAACGCGGCCGGCAGGCAGCTGCCCATCGCGGGTTTCAAAGAGCGGCTGATCGTTGACGAAACAGACCATCTGGTCGCCCTCGCGACGCACGCGGAGGTGGTTCCACTCGCCAGGCCGGTAGGCCGGGCTCGCCTGCTCCTCCAGCACCTCCCAGGAGAGCACGTCCGGCCCCCCAAACCTCGTCAGCCGCAGCCTGCCGTTGCTGGGATAGAAGCCGTAGTGGCGATCCCCTCCGTCGGCCTCGAAGGCAATGCCGGCCGCGCCCGCCTCGTCGTCGAGCCGCACCCAGACAGCGACCTCATAGCCATCCGCTGGAGGCTGCGACACCGCCAGGCAGAGCGACCGGCCACCAAAGCCCTGCCCGGGAGCGGTCACGGAGATCCGGCCCGCCCGCTGCCGCCAGCGGGCACCGCCCAGCGGCGTCCACTCGAATGGGTCGAGAGCCCCAATCGTCAGCCAGCGGTCCATCAGCACCGGGTTGGGCTGCTCCAGCAGCATCCGCAGCCGGTCCACCCCGACCGCGAAGCCAAGGTTGGGGGTGACCAGCGACTTCAGCGAAATCACCCCATGCACGCGGCCAGAGCGGTCAAGCACAGGCCCGCCACTGTTTCCTGGCTCAACCGGCATCGAGAGCTGAATCATCTCGATGCCCTCGATCTCACGCTGGCCCGAGACCCGGCCAGTGACCACGCTCCGCTCAAAGCCCAGCGGGTTGCCGATCGTGACCACCTCCTGCCCGTCGGCGAGGCTTTCCGGCTCGGCCAGCCGCAGCGGATCGAGCCCAGTCTTGGCAATCCGGACCACCGCCAGGTCGCCAGGGCGGTCGGAGGCATGGATCGCCGTCACCTCGTGCTGCGAGCCGTCGGCCAGCTGCACGCGAATCGGCCGCCCTTCGCCAATCACATGCAGGTTGGTGGCGATGAGCCCCTCGGGATCGATCACAAACCCGGTGCCGAGCCCCTGTTCGTCGCCGTCGCGGCCGGTGTGGCGAATCGTGACCACCGAGTCGCGAGCGACCGACACGAGCTCTTCGATGCTCGTGGTCTCCAGGGACGCAGCCGCCTCCTGCTCCACCACCGCCGCCGGCTCGCTGGCCTGGGCCGTTGAGACAACGATCCCAGAGCAGGCGAGAAGCCCGATCAGCGGCAGCCGGTGGAAAGGGATGCTCAATCGTCGTCCTCCTCTTCTTCTTCTTCTTCGCCGTCGTCGTCTGCATGCCGCTCGCGAAGTTCGCCATGCAGCCGGTCGATTTCTCGCTCGAGCATGTTGAGCCGGTCATTGATCTCATCGAAGCGACGCTGACCTTCAACAGCCCGCTCCTTGAACATGCCCATGGCCTGGCGGGCCTCTTCGATCCGCTCCTTGAAAGCCCCCATGCCCTGCAGCGATTTGGCGACCTGTTCGCGGGTTTCAGCGAGCTGCCTGCCCATTTCAGCCATCATCTCCCGGCTCTGCTCGCGGGCCTCTGCCATCTCACGCATCCGCGTCTCAAACATCTCCCGCATTTCAGCAAGCTGCCGATCCCGGCTCTCAAGCATATGGGCGAGCGGCTGCGGCAGCTGGCCTGGCTGCAGCGGAAACGGTGCTCCCCTTGGCGACACCGCTGGCGGCCGAGAGTGGGGGCCAGGACCGGGAGCAGGAGTCTCAACCGACGGGGGAACGGGCGCCGGCTGCGAACGTGAGGGCGGCGGCACGAGTCCCGGAGCGTTGGGCCAAGCGTGATGAGGCCCCGAATGGTCCGGCCCGGCAACGCTGGGAAGCTGTGGCTGCGGCGGCACAGCATTCGGCGGCAGCCACGGCCCGGCATTCGGCGGCACAGCTGCGTTCATTCCTGCCGCATGCGGCGGTCGTCCAAACGGGCCGTTGCCCGCAGGTGGTCCCTGCTCCCGGTCGAGGCGATCTGCCAACCGGTCGAGCCGCTGGAGCACCTCGGTGAGCCGGTCGAGCAGCTGGCTCTCCTGTCCGCGACGATCGTCGAGGCCAGCGTCGGTGGGCGGCGGCGCAAACCCCTGGGCGGCCACAGGCCCAGCCTGCGACCCCCAGAGCATGAGCGCACACAGCACAGCGGTCGCCTGTTGGGCTTGAATCCTTCGCATAGCAACACACCTCCCAAAGCGGCTTGATGTCATCACAACCCCGTTCATTTACGATACCACCGTCCCCTGGCTGCCTGCGCCCCGAAAACTGCAGCAGCCACGCCGCCCACACCCCACCACGCGGAGCACCCACCATGCCCACGACGCCCCGGACTTTCATGACCCTTGGGTCTTCCCTCGCGGGCTTGCTCCTTGCCCTCCAGGCGTGGGTGGGTGTCGCGGAAAACTACCCGCAGTTTCGTGGTGAAAACGCCAACGCCGTGTCTCCGGTCCCCTTGCCTGTTCGCTGGTCTGACGCCAACGGCAGCCCATCGAACATCCGCTGGCAAAAAGCCCTGCCGGGGGAGGGCTGGTCGCAGCCGATTGTCTGGGAAGACCGGCTCTACATGACCGCGGCCGTGCCTGCCGACCCCACCCAGGAAGACGCCACGCGGCCGGAGTCAAACAACGGCGGCTACGGCCGCGACCGCGACGACCTGGTGAATGTCGTCTACGAGTATCGCGTCGTCTGCCTCGACACAAAAACCGGCGATCAGCTCTGGAGCACCACCGTCAAGAAGGGCACGCCGCCGATGCCGCGGCACAGCACCAACACCTACGCCACCGAAACGCCCATCACCGACGGCCAGCGGATCTACGCGTATTTTGGCATGAATGGCCTCCACTGCCTCGACATGGAAGGCGGCATCGAATGGCAGCGGGATCTCGGCGTCTATGCGATGCGAGCCGACTGGGGCACGGCCAGCTCACCCGCCCTGCTAGGCGACCGGCTGTTTCTGCAGATCGACAACCAGGAGCAGTCGTTCCTGGTCGCCATCGACACGGCCACGGGCGAGGATGCCTGGCGGGTGAATCGTGACGAGCTGTCGCAGTACAGCAGCCCTTTTCTCTGGAAGAACTCGCTGCGGACCGAGCTGATCGTCGGCGGCATGGTCTACCGCTCGCACGACCCGGCCACGGGCAAGCTGCTCTGGCAGCTCGATATGAACAAGGGCCGGTCCTCGGCCACACCCGTCGCCATCGGCGACCGGCTCTTCGTGGGCAATGAGTTTCGCAACCGCGGCGGCGACGATGACGGTGGCGGACGGCTCTACGCGATCATCCCCGGCGGCAGCGGCGACATCACGCCCCCTGGCAACAGCATGAGCGGCGAGTTTGTGCAGTGGCGGATGGACGACTCGGGCATTCAGATGGCCTCGCCGACATTCTGCGGAGGCAATCTCTTTTTCTTCGAGCGGCAGCGGGGGGTGGTGCACTGCGTCGATGCAGAGACCGGACAGCTGCACTACAAGAGCCGCGTGCCCAAGGCGGCGGCGTTCTGGGCGTCGCCCTGGACCGACGGCAGGCATGTGTTCGCCCTCGATGCCAACGGCAACACGCACGTGCTCGATGGCTCTGGCGACGACCTGAAGATCGTGGCTGTCAACACGCTCGAGCAGCAGGCCTGGGGAACGCCGGCCATCGCGGACGGCTGTATCTACCTCCGCACCGTCGACACCCTCTTCTGTATCGCCGCCGCCGGGGAGTGAACGGCGGCTCTTCTCCGCACGATCACCGCCCCGGTTGGTGTCGGCAGACGCTTGGGCGATACTAGTCGCTCGAGGTGGGAGAACCTGCATCCTTGTTTGAGGGGAGCGTGCTGGGATGAGAACGATGCTCACAAGAAACCGCGGATGGATCGGACCAGCCGTTGCCCTGATGACTGGGCTGGCTGCGGCAGGCCTGGCGGCTGCGGACGAAGCGGCGACCCACGAACTGGTCTCCTTTGAAACGCGGCGGCTGAGCGACCGCTTCTTCAGCGAAGGCGCTGCGGCTGGCGATCTCGATGGCGACGGCCATGCCGACATCATCGCCGGCCCGTTCTGGTATGCGGGGCCCGACTTCGCCACACGGCACGAGCTCTTCGAACCCACGCCCTTTGATCCCCACGGCTACTCCGACTGCTTCTTTCAGTTTGTCCACGACATCGACGGCGATGGCGACAGCGATGTTGTCGTCTACGGCTTCCCCGGCCAGCAGGGCTGGTGGCTGGAAAACCCGGGGCCAGCCGACGCAGCTGCCGGCCACTGGCTGCGGCATCTCGCCCTCGATGTGATCGACAACGAATCGCCACAGTGGATCGACATCACCGGCAATGGCCGCCCAGAGATTGTGTGCTCCGTCGGCGGCTGCTTCGGCTACGCCTCGATTCCCACCGACAACCCCCGCGGACGCTGGACCTTCACCCGCATCAGCCCCGAGGTCGGGGCCCAGAAGTTCACGCATGGCCTCGGCGTGGGCGACGTCGATGGCGATGGCCGCATGGACATCCTGGAGAAGAGCGGCTGGTGGCGGCAGCCGGCGTCGCTCGAGGGGGATCCGCTCTGGGAGCGGCATGCCGTTGAGTTTGCGGGCCCCGGGGGCGCGCAGATGCATGTCCGCGATGTCGACGGCGACGGCCTCAACGATGTGATCACGAGCCTGGCGGCCCACGGCTGGGGCCTGGCCTGGTATCGCCAGATGCTCGACCACGATGGCAGCCGCACATTCCAGCGGCAGCTGATCACCGGCGAGAGCCTCGCTGACAATCCCTACCGCGTGGCCTTCTCGCAGATCCACGCGATCGATATGGCTGACATCGATGGCGACGGCCTCGACGACATCATCACCGGCAAGCGGTACTGGGCCCACGGCCCCAAGGGGGATCCCGAGCCGGATGCCCCAGCGGTTGTGTACTGGTTCCGCTGCGTCCGCAGCACCGATCCCGCGACCGGCGAGACCACCGCCGAGTTTGTGCCGCATCTGATCGACGACGCCTCCGGCGTGGGCGTCGAGGTGAAGGCGGTCGATGTCTCGGGCGACGGCCTGCTCGACATCGTCGTGGGCAACAAGCAGGGTGCGTTTGTGCACACGCAGTCACGAGAGACCGTGTCGGCGGAAGTCTACGAGGCGTCGCAGCCGCGGCGGAGGCGGCCGATGGCCGATGGGCTGGCGCCTCAGGATGCCGCCGAGGCGATGACGGTGCCGCCGGGCTTCACCGTGAAGCTGCTCGCCGCCGAGCCCGACGTCAGGCAGCCGATTGCGATGGCCTTTGATGACCGCGGTCGGCTGTGGGTGGCCGAGGCCTACTCCTACCCCGTGCGGCTGCCCGACGAGGAGGCCCGCGACCGGATCCTGATCTTTGAAGACACCGACGGCGATGACGCGTTTGATAAGCGGACGGTGTTTATCGAAGGACTCAATCTCGTCAGTGGCCTCGAGGTCGGCTTCGGTGGCGTGTGGGTGGGGGCCGCCCCCTACCTGATGTTCATCCCCGATGCCGACGGCGACGATGTGCCTGACGGCAAGCCCGAGATCCTGCTTGACGGCTGGGCCTGGCAAGACACCCACGAAACCCTCAACGCCTTCACCTGGGGCCCCGACGGCTGGCTCTACGGCTGCCACGGCGTGTTCACCCACTCCAACGTCGGCAAGCCGGGCTGCGGCGACGAGGATCGCACAAGGCTCAACGCCGCCATCTGGCGGTACCACCCGACCGAGCATGCGTTTGAGATCTTCGCCGAGGGCACGAGCAATCCCTGGGGCGTCGACTTCAACGACGTGGGCGATGCCTTTGAGACCGCCTGCGTGATCCCGCACCTCTACCACATGATTCAAAACGGCCGCTACCAGCGGCAGGCAGGGCAGCACTTCAATCCCTGGAGCTTCGACGACATCAAGACGATCGCCCGCCATCGCCACTGGACCGGCGGCCAGTGGAACCAGGCCGACCGCGACAAGAGCGATGCGATCGGTGGCGGCCATGCCCACTCAGGCGCCATGGTCTATCTCGGTGGAGCCTGGCCCGACCGCTACCGCGGCAAGCTCTTGATGAACAACATCCACGGGGCTCGGCTCAACATGGATCGCCTGGAGCCGGCCGGCTCCGGCTACGTCGGCGACGGCGAGCCCGACTTCCTGTTTGCCAACGACAGCTGGTCGCAGATCATCGCCCTGCAGTATGGCCCTGACGGCCAGGTGACGTTTATCGACTGGTACGACGCCAATCAGTGCCACCACAACGAGTTTGAGAAGCACGACCGCGACAACGGCCGCATCTTCAAGGTGGCCTACATCGGCACCGACGGCCAGGCAGTCACTGGCCCGGCCAACGTCGCAGCGGTGTCAGATGCGGAGCTCATCGAGCTGCTCGCACACGACAACGATTGGTATGTGCGGCATGCCCGCCGCGTGCTGCAGGAACGGGCGGCCGCCGGCTCCCTTGCCAGCGGCACGAAAGCGATGCTGGCCCAACGGCTTGCCGCTGCGAAGACTCCGGAGAAGCGGCTGCGGATCGTGTGGGCCATGCACACAACCGGCTGCCTTGATGAGGCAACGCTCCTGCAGCTGCTCGAGGATGACAGCCCGCACGTTCGCGGCTGGGCGGTGCAGCTGGCCTGCGAGCCGCTTTCGCCCGAGGGGGATGACCATCTCTCCCCACAACTCGCCCACTCCTTCGAGCAGCTGGCCGCGGTCGATCCGTCGCCGGTGGTTCGCCGCTTTCTCGCGTCCGCTGCCGGCCGGATGCCGCTGGCGGATCGCTGGGGCATCGTGACGCAGCTGGCAGCCCACGAAGAGGATGCCAGCGACCACAATCTGCCGCTGCTTGTGTGGTATGCAAGTGAGCCGTTGATTCCGGCTGATCCGCCGCGTGCCCTTGCCCTGGCGGCAGGCAGCCGCATTCCCACGGTGTCGCGGTTCATCGTCAGGCGGGCTGCTGCCGAGGAGGCGTTTGCAGACCCCCTGATTCAGGCGGTGGCCGCTGCTGACTCAACGGACCGGGCCTGGATGCTTGGTGAGGTGATCGCCGCCCTCGAGGCCCGTGGCCGAGCGAGCATGCCCGAAGCCTGGCAGGCCGGCTACGTGGCCCTGCGGGAAGACGCCGCCGAGGGCGTGCGACGGATGGCTGACGACATTGCCGCTCGCTTCGGTGATCCACGGGTGCGACCGGCCCTGCGGGCGCGGGTTGCAGACGCGGAGCTCGCCCTTGCCGAGCGAGTGGCGGCCCTCGACGCCCTGGTCGCCTCGCGGGATCCCGAGCTGCCTCCGGTGTTGCATCGTCTGCTTGGCGACGCCGCGCAGCACGCGGCGATCCTCCCGAAGGCGCTGGCCGCGCTCGCCGTGATCCCCGACGAGTCCACGCCGTCGACAATCCTCGCGGCCTACGCTGGGCTGGCAGCCGATGCCAAGCCGTCGGCGATCGCCACGCTCACGGCCCGGCCCGCCTGGACGCTCGACCTGCTCGATGCGATCGAGGCTGGCGATGTGCCTCGCAGCGATCTCTCGGCCTTCACCGTCGGCACGCTCGCCAAGTCGGCAGACGAGGCAGTGCTCGCTCGGCTGAACGACGTCTGGGGCACCATCCGGGCTCCCTCGGAGGATCGCCAGGCCGAGTTTGCCAGGTGGCGGGAGATCCTCACGGCCGAGGCCCTCGCCGATGCCAATCTCCCCCACGGCCGCGAGGTGTTTGCCAAGACCTGCGGCAGCTGTCATCAGCTCCACGGTGTGGGAGCGAAGATCGGTCCGGAGCTGACCGGCTCCAACCGTCGCGACCGTGAGTATCTGCTGTCGAACCTGCTCGACCCGTCAGCCCTTGTGGGTCGCGACTATCAGATGACCCAGATCGTGACCACCGATGGCCGCGTGATCGGTGGCATCGTGGTGGCTGAAACGCCAACCTCGATTGCCCTGCAGACGCCGACTGAAAAGATCGTCGTGCCGCTGGAGGAGATCGATGTCCGCGAGCTCTCCACGCAGTCGCTGATGCCGGAAAATCAGCTGGCCCAGCTGCCTCCGGCAAGTGCCGTGGCCCTGGTGGCCTACCTGCAGCATCCCACGCAGGTGCCGCTGCCCGGCGAGGGGCCGCCGCCATTCACCGCGGAGGGCAGGATCGCAGGCGCGATTGAGGGGGAAACCCTCAAGGTCCGCGACACGGTTGCCGGCCGCGTGGCGCCGCAGCCCATGGGCAACTTCAAGGCCGGGCGATGGAGTGGCAGCTCGCAGCTCTGGTGGACAGGCGGCACGCCGGGCGACGCGGTCAGCTTTGATGTGCCCGTGAAGGCCTCCGGCACCCATGAGGTGTTTGCCATCCTCACCAAAGCCCCCGACTACGCGACCGTCAATGTGTCGTTTGATGATGGGCCCACGGTGGGCCCGATCGACCTCTACGATCCGCAGGTGATTCAGACCCTGCCGGTGTCGCTGGGCCGCTTCGACCTGGAGCCGGGAACCCACACGTTCTCCATCGAAATCACCGGCACCAACCCCAAGGCTGTTCCCGCCTACATGGCAGGCCTCGACTGCCTCTACCTGATTCCTGTGGCAGAGGAGCCTGTGGCATCGTCTGCTGCCGTTGCCCCCCAGACGCTCAGCCGCGTGCCCTCGAAAGAAACACGATGACCTCAGCAGACCCCGTCGCCCACGGCACCCTCACTCCGCGAGAGCGGTTCCACGGCATCGTGCCGCCGATGATCACGCCGCTGACGGAAGACCTCCAGCTCGATGTTGCTGGGCTCGAACGGCTCGTCAGCCACCTGCTCGATGGCGGCGTGCATGGGCTGTTTCTGCTGGGCAGCTGCGGTGAGGGGCCGGTCCTTCCGCCCTCGCTGCAGCGCGAGCTGATCACCCGCACCACGGCACTGGTCGCCGGCCGAGTGCCGATCATCGTGGGCATCACCGACGCCTGCGTCAGCGAGAGCCTCGCGGTCGCTGGCCACGCTGCCGATCATGGCGCTGATGCGGTCGTGGCGGCCGCACCGTTCTACTTTCCGATGTCGCAGCATCAGCTCGCTCGCTGGGCAGAACAGCTCGCCGGGAGCCTGCCGCTGCCGCTGCTCTTCTACAACATGCCGGCGATGGTGAAGGTCTCCATCGAGCCAGAGACGATGAAGCGGCTCTGCCAGTGCCCAAACATCATCGGCTTCAAAGACAGCTCCTTCGACCTGCCGCTCTTTGAGCAGCTGACGGCTGTTGGCCGCGGTGAACGGCCCGAGTGGGCGATCTTTGTGGGCCCCGAAGAGTTTCTGCCCGCGGCCTATGCCTGCGGTGGCGATGGGGCGATTCCCGGCGGGGCGAATATTGCCCCGCAGCTCTTTGCCGCGATGTACGACGCCCTTGTCGATCGCAAGCACGACCTCGTCGAGAGCCTCCACCAGCGGGCCGACCTGCTGCAGCCGCTCTACAGCCTCGGCGGGCAGCCCGGATCGTTCATTGTGGGCATCAAGACCGCCGTGGCCCAGCTCGGGATCTGCACAGCCAGGTGTGCCGGAGAGTTTGACCCGCTTGATGCCGCACAGCAGGCTGAGGTCAGCGAGATTCTGGCTTCGCTCGATCTGGCGAGCCGCTAAAGCCAACGCAGCCAGAGCGGCCGATCCCTGCGGCCTGCTCGCCGTGAGACCGATGGAGCACCCCGCATGGCCACACTCGCTGTTCTCGGCTGCCTCGACACCAAAGGCCACGAGCATGGCTTTGTGGCGGAGGCGATCCGCAGGCTCGGCCACACGCCCCTGTTGATCGATGCGGGCACCACCGACCGGCCGCAGCTGCCGCCCGATATCAGGGCCAGCAGGATTCTGCCTTCCTTCACAAACCCCAGCGATCGCGGCAGCTGTGTTGCGGAGATGGCCGCGGCGATCGGCCCTTTCCTGCGAAAACTGGTCGACGAGGGCACCGTCGATGGCGTGATTTCACTCGGCGGCAGCGGTGGCACCTCGATCGCCACCGCCGCGATGCGGGCTCTCCCGCTGGGCATCCCGAAGCTGATGGTCTCCACGCTGGCCTCGGGCAACACCGCTCCCTATGTAGGCACAAGCGACATCGTGATGATGCCCTCGATCGTGGACGTGGCAGGGCTCAACCAGCTGTCCCGTTCCATCTTCACCGCCGCCGCCCATGCGGTCTGCGGGATGGCCGAAGCCCGGGAAGACCGGACCGCCGCGAGCACATCGGGCAGGCCGTTGGTCGTCGTCTCCATGTTTGGCAACACCACCGCCTGCGTGTCGGCTGCCACGCACGAGCTTGAAGCCGCCGGCTACGAGGTGCTGACGTTCCACGCCACCGGCACCGGCGGCCGCACGATGGAATCGCTCATCGACTCAGGGATGGTCTCCGGCGTGCTCGACATCACCACCACCGAAGTTGCCGACGAGCTGTGCGGTGGTGTGCTCACCGCTGGGCCGACACGGCTGGAGGCTGCCGGCCGAGCGGGGCTGCCGACGGTCGTGGTGCCCGGCTGCGTCGACATGGTCAACTTCGGCCCGCGAGAAAGCGTGCCGGATCGCTTCAGCGGCCGCACCTTTTATCAGCACAACGACCAGATCACGCTGATGCGGACAACTCCCGAAGAGAACCGACGGATCGCCGCATACATGGCTGAGAAGCTCAACGCCTATTCCAAGCGGCCAGCAATGCTGCTGCCCCTCCGGGGTGTGTCGGTGATCTCGGAAGCGGGCGGCCCGTTCCACGACGCGGAGGCCGACCGCAGCCTGTTTGAAACACTTCAGTCGCGGCTCGCTCCCGAGATCCGCGTCGTCACCTCCGACCATGCGATCAACGATCCCGCCTTCGCTCAGCTCTGCGCTCGCGAACTGCTCCGCCTGTTGGCCTCACCGCAGCCGACGTGAGGTGATCGCCAGGCGTTTTTTGCAGCAGTTCGCCCCGCTCGCATCATCGCCCTTTGTGCTCTCGTTCCTCTGCGGATGTCCTCTGCAGCTGCCACCATGCCCCAACAGATCACCACCGCCTCCCACGGCCACGTGCTCACCAACGCCGCTGTCTGGTCTGCCGACAGCCGCTGGATCGTCTACGACACGCGAAGCTCCGTCGATGGATCTGTGTTTGACGGCACGCGGATCGAGCGAGTCGAGGTGGGCACCGGCCGCGTCGAGGTGCTCTACGAATCGACCAGCGGCGCCTGCTGCGGCGTGGCCACGGCGAGCCCTGTCGACAGCCGCGTGGTCTTTATCCACGGCCCTGAGCAGCCAACAGCCGACTGGTCTTATGCCGCCTGGCACCGCCGTGGCGTGGTGGTCGATGCAGCCCGGCCGGGGATCGCCACCACGCTCGACGCCCGCACTCTCGTGCCGCCGTTCACGCCTGGCGCCCTTCGCGGCGGCAGCCATGTGCACCTCTTCAGCAGTGACGGAAAGCTTGTGCACTTCACCTACGAAGACGCCCTGCTTGCCGCCGCCGAACAGGCGGGCACCGCTGCCGAGAAAAACCTCCGCGGCGTGGGGGTGAGCGTCTGCGACGAGGCTGTCACTGTGCCTCGCACGCACCCTCGCAACCACAGCGGCACCGCCTTCAGCGTGCTCGTGACAACGCTCACCGACACGCCTCGGCCCGGCAGCGATCAGATCTCGCGAGCCTGCGAAGAGGCCTGGGTCGGCACCGCCGGGTATCGCCGCGCGGACGGCACGCAGCAGCGGTATGCCCTCGCGTGTCAGGGCACCGTGGTCACCGCCGACGGCCGCACGATCGCCGAGGCCTTTCTCATCGACCTGCCCAACGACCCGCGGCGGCTGGTGCAGCCCGCGAGCGTGGCCCTCGCCGGCACGCCCACCACGCGGCCCGCACCGCCCCCGGGCGTCTCCCAGCGGCGGCTCACCTTCACAAGCCAGCGACGTCATCCCGGTCTCAACGGCCCACGGCACTGGCTTCGCTCCAGCCCCGATGGCTCGCAGATCGCGATGCTGATGAAAGACGACGCTGGCGTCGTGCAGCTCTTCACGATCAGCCCGCTCGGCGGTGAGCCGAGGCAGGTGACCCGCAACCCCTGGAGCGTGGCGAGTGCCTTCAGCTGGAGCCCAGACGGACGTTCCATCGCGGCTATCGCCGACGGCAGCGTGATGCGGATCGACGTCGCCAGCGGCCTGACGCACCGCCTCACCGAAGCGGTCCACGACGACACCGCTCCCCGCCCAGAGGCCTGCGTTTTCTCCCCCAACGGCACCAGCATCGCCTACGTCCGCACCATGCCCGACCCGCGGGGCACGGGCCGACACAACCAGATTTTCACAACACCGAGCCGAAGCACAGAACCGTGAGGCTCTCAGGGCGGCGTTCCCATGATCTGCAGCCGCTTCGGCAGCACGCGGATCTCCAGCGGCAGATGGCCACCAGGATCGCCATCGAGCTGGTAGGGCACCGGCTCGTCGGCATCGATGCGGATGCAGGTCGCCTGCTCAACATGCGTGTCTCGCCAGCCGCGGTGCATGCCGGCGACAACGCCAGCGAGATACCGCAGCCCACTCCACCAGCGGCCGCCCCGGAAACAGCAGAGGTCGAGCAGACCATCGGAGCAGCTGCCCTCCGCCACAAACCGCAGGCCCAGGGCATACCTTGGCAGGTTGAAGACAAACGCCCATCGCGTCCGCACGGGCCGCGGATGGCGGTCGGTGCTCACGCGGATCTCCGGAAACCGGTAGCTGCCGAGGGCCTGCAGGATCGGCCGCACCCAGGTGGAGTGATGAATGTGGCCGGTGCGGCGGGCCGCCAGCAGCCGCACCACCTCGGCATCAAAGCCCACCGACGCAACCACGAGGAAGAGCCGGCCGTTGGCCTCGCCGGCATCGATCGCAAACGTTTCTCCGCTCGCAATCCGCTCGACAAGGGTGTCGATGTCGCGATCGAAGCCAAACTGCTTGGCCAGCAGGTTCTCCGTGCCTAAGGGAAGCACCGCCAGCGGCGTCTCGGCATCGAGCCAGCTGGCCACCATGCCGATCGTGCCATCGCCACCAGCACAGACCACGCAGGCCAGTCCGCCAGCAGCCGCAGTGCTGGCCGGTTCCCCCGCAGGCTGCAGCCGGCTCCGGATCCGCTCAGGCTCGCGCTCCCGCACCACCTGAAACCCGCGACCGGTCAGCTCGTCAGCCAGCCGCTCGACGAGCGTCTGGCCCTCCCCCGAACCGGCTCGTGGGTTCTCGGCAATGACGACCATCCGCTCGCTGGAAACATCCATAAGCGGAGCATAACAGGCGGCCACGCCTGATGGCTTTTCCCACGGACCGCTCGTGGGCTAACCCACCAGGCCGTCACCATCGAGATCGACGTGAAACAGCCGCTCTTTGTCGAGGACCGACGTATCGCCAGGCCCCTCCTCTCCAACGAACAGGCCGCTCTCATCGAGGATCCAGGCAAAGGCTCCCCATGGCCCCACATCAAGAACCCGCAGCCGGCCGAGGTCGTCACGGGCAGCGGCAATCAGCCTGGCCCCACCGCGAGCGAGCGGTATGTCGCCGTTCCAGTAGCCGTCGAAACGGCGGATCAGGATGGGCCCACTCCCTTCGTCCTGCACGAAGGCCAGGCCTGTCCCACGCTCCACGAGGAGGCTGACCTCTGTCGTGGCAGCCACCACTTCCAGGGTGAGGCCAGGGTTGTCCGGGGCATCGGCATCACCAAGGATCTCTGGCACCGTTTCGAGGGCAAACTTCGTCGGCCCGATCGCGGTCGCCATGCCCTCGGCAAACAGCCCCCAGTGGTCATCCCCTCCCTTCCAGGCCTCGTCGGTGAAGTTGAAATAAAACATGCTGTCGAAGCGGGCATTCAGGCCGTAGACAGAGCGAGTGACCGCCTCGTAGTAGGCCTGCATGTTCTCCGGATTGGTCACGCGGGGGTCAGAGCCCGAGCCTTGCCAGCCGGTCTCGCCAAGCACGAGCGGCATGTCGGCGATTCCCAGGTCAGCCAGCATCTCTGCCAGGGCAGCCTCATCCTGCATGAGCACCTCGAGCTGCCGCTCGGGCGTCCAGCTCGGGTTGAAGCGGTTGTCAAAGAAGCCCGCATAGGAATGCACGTTGATGAAGTCGAGAGCCTTCAGCAGCCGGCCCCCGTCCTGCGGCCAGAAGCTGCTCCACGGGCGGAAAGTCTCGCCGGAGAAGTTGTAGGTCAGCGGAAGATCGCTCCGCTGGCGGAAGAAGGCCACCTGCCGCAGCACGTCGTCAACCGTGAGATCCGAAGTATTCCAGTCGGCCAGCTGCTCATTGCCGAGACTGACTGCCAGCACATGCTCCCGGTAGGGCTCGATCACCGCGAGGGCATCTAGAATCAAAGCATCGGCGTTTGCATCGGTGGTGATATACACGCCCACCTGAACCTTCAGCGGCAGCCCCAGCCGGTCGATCGCCTCCAGGATGCGTCTGGTGTAGTCGCCGGCGCCCCAGGTGCGGATCATGGTAAAGCCGAGATCAACCACCTGCTGCAGGGCTCCCTCCAGCCTCGCCTGATCCGGCAGGCTGCCCAGCGAACCCACCGAAAACCCAATCCCACGGGTCGACTCCCAGAAGGCCCGGTCAGCCACCGTCAGCTCGCTTGCGGGCGAGTCGGCTGGCACTGCTGGTGGCTCATCAGCCACGGGTGGTTCTGAGGGCAGTGAATCGGCTGGCGGCTGACCAGGCAGGTCAGTTGGCGGCACGACGAGTGTCTCACCGATCACGCCGAAGTTGGTCTCGGCAGTGCTGACGTTGCCGTTGCTGTCGGTGGCCGCCACCAGCAGGTCGTAGGCACCTGGAGCAGCCGGCTCAAACATCAGCCGCCAGTGGCCGTCGGCGGCCACGATGCTGCCGTCATGCCAGGCACGTTCACCGAAGCTGCCGTCGGGCCGCCAGTAGCTGCCGCTCTCATGCCGCAGGGCGAGCTTCAGGCTGGCCACGCCGTCGGTATCGGTCACGGTGCCGTAGATGCCCACCTCAGCACCGGTCATCATTACCACGTCGGGCGTCGGCCAGGCCAGCCACAGATCTGGACCACCCGGCGTGGCCACCGGCAGATCTCGTGGCGGCAGCGACGGCGGCGACGGCGGAGGCTCAGCAGGGTTTGGTCCCATCACCGGATCAGTCGCAGGCGGTGCCGTCGGATCATCGGCCGGGGGCGCCACCTGCTCGCCGCCGCCAGGCAGCACAGGATCGAGCACAATTTCGGCGGGTGTGAAGGGCTGCTCGAGGCCGTTCGGGTTGGGCCGCACAGCGTTGCCGTCGGTCCCGGCCACGGTCGGCCAGCGAAGCGCGTCGTTCACCCGCCGCTCGAAGCCGTCGTAGAGGTTGCCCTCGGCGTCGACCTCCGGCCAGGGCGTGTGGATAAAGTCGGCATGCATGCTCCAGCCGGGGGCGTAGCCGGGCCGGTCGGCGGTCATCGAGTCAGACGTGAGCACAAGGCTCGCATCTCGTGGGATGCGGCCGTAGTGGATCTGCAGCTGCAACTCCGGCAGGAGGTAGGGGTGGCTGCTCGGGCCACCGTCGCCACCGCGGTCGTAGGCCATGTGATCCTTAAAGTTGCTGCCGGTGAGGCTTTCACCGTTCCAGAACTGCGGAAACATCACCACCGCCTGCAACGGCAGGTCCTGCCACTCGTCGCCCTGCGGGATGTGGTCATACTGCGTGGAGGTGCCGATGTAGTTCCAGAACACCACAGCGGTGCTCTGCCGTTCGGTCGGCATCGCGTTGCCGGCGATGATCGAGAGCCCTGCCGGCATCGCCTCGATCTTCGAAGGCTCAAGCGGCTTCTGCACCGAGTAGTAGCCGATTGAGCTGCCGAGTGGGTCGACATAGGTGCCCGTCTTCTCGTTGAACAGGCTCGGCACCCAGTAGACCGAGAGGTTGTTGGCAGGCGCCGCCTCGCTGACCCCGGCATCCATCAGGCTGGCCAGGGTCGAGTTCTCATCAATCGTTGGGTTTACGAAAAAGTCGTGGGCGTGCCAGAAGTCTGGATTACCCGGCGCAAGCAGCGGGTCGACCGTCGCCCGCTTGACGAAGTTCAGCCGCGTATGGAACTCACCCAGCGGCATGCCCGTGATGTCCCAGGCGGATGGCTCACCCGGATCGGTCAGCCCAAAGCCCCAGCTGATCTCCTCAGCAGCGAGCCCGCTGGCATCGACCATCGGACCACTGTCCATCGACATCATCATCGCCGCGGGCTCGTTCGCCCCGCCGATGTCGGGCGGCATCCCGGCAGGGGTGGTGGTGGTGCTGAGCATGCACCGCGGCTCAAGCCGTTCATTGGCAAGCGAGCCGCAGTGCTGCGAGAGGGTCCGTCCGCGACGGTGCCGGGAAGCGGCTGCCGCACCAGCCTGAAAGGGCCAGGCGGAACCGTGCATGAAGAGCACTCGCAGAAGAGAGGGCGTGTTCATCGTGGGCTCCTTTTCCGGAGGAGACTGCCTTGCAAGGGATTTCTACGAGCCGGCTGATCGGCCCGGTCCACCTGCTAGGCTTAGTGGTCCGCTTCAGGCAAGCGGTCATTCATAAAACCAGCCGAGCCCTCGGCGAGGGCAGCACTGCCGCGGCCGGACAACACCGATTTTCATGGTGTGTTCATGGTTCGTTCATCTCTCCACTGCGTGAGAGCCAATGACACCGTCGCGGTGGACAGTTGGGACACCCCTTCATCGACAGCCACTCACCCGACAGGCATGCCACGGCCATGACTCTGCCAGCCCTTGTGCCAGCCCGCCTGCCTGACGGCCTGCGAGTGCTGGTGGTCGAAGACGACCCTGCCTCCCGCGGTGCACTGCGGCAGGGCCTTGCTGATCGAGGAGCGGCGGTGATCGAAGCAGCCGACGGCGTCGAGGCGATCCACCTGGCTGCCGAGCAGCGGCCGGAGCTCGTGGTACTCGACCTGATGCTGCCGCTGCTTGATGGCGAGCATGTGATCGCACATCTCCGCCGGGTGTCTGATCCGCCGATCATCGTTGTCTCTGCAAAGCGGAGCGAAGAGGCCCGCGTGCATGCCCTCGACCTTGGGGCCGACGACTACCTGGTGAAGCCCTTCACGCTCACAGAGCTCACCGCGCGAATCCGGGCCGTGCTCCGCCGCAGCGGCGCACAACGGACGCCGGAACTGGAGACACCGGCGCTGGACTTTCAGCTCGATCCCGCTGCCATGGCCGTCACCCGTGGCGGTGAGCGGCTTCCGCTCACCACACAGGAGTTTGCCCTGCTGGACCTGCTCGTGCGGCAGCGTGGCAGGATCGTCTCGCGCGAGGCGATCGAGGCAACGATCCTGACCCAGGGCCGATCCGACGCAAGCAACGTGGTCGATGTCGTGGTGATGCGGCTGCGGAAGAAGCTTGGCCGTGAGCTGATCACCACCCGCCGCGGACAGGGCTTCATCATCGAAGGCTAATGCCATGCCCCGGCACTCCACCACCGCAGTTGGCTGCACGCGAGGCGACCGCAGCTTTCAAGCCCGCCGCTCGCTGACGAGGAGGTTTGCGGTGGCCTTCACGGCCCTGGCCACCATGCTCGCCATCACCGCCCACTACGCCCACTATGAGGCCAGCGGCAAGGGCCTCACCTGGCACCTCAGCGAACTGCTCTGGACACTGCTGGCCACCCTGCCCGTCGGCCTGCTCGGCGGCTGGCTGCTCCTCCGCTGGCTGCTCAGGCCCCTCCGCCGCATCGAGCACACCGCCGAGCAGATCGCCGCCGGCCGTCTTGAGGCCCGCATCGATCCGGCAGATGTCGACGTCGAGATCGCGCACGTGGCCACCAGCATCAACACAATGCTCGACCGGCTGGAGTCCGTCCGCGTGAAGCTCTCGCAGTTCAACGACAACCTCGTCCACGAGGTGCTCGGGCCCGTGCATGCGATCCAGCTCCAGGTGGAGGTGGGCGAGGCACCAGAGCGTTCCCAAGAAGAGCTGCAGCAGTGCGTGACCGCGATCGGCGGCCGGGCCCAGCATCTGGAAGCCATCTGCGAGTCCTTGCTCGCCTTCTCCCGCTCGGTGGTGCCTGATCCGAAAACACTCACCACGCTCGATCTCGAGCCGATCATCGAGGCGGCCATCGAGCGGGTGCGTCCCCACTGGACGCGGGCGGAGGTGCGTGTGGAAAACCAGACCGGCTCGCTGCTGGTTCGCGGCCAGCCTGATCTCCTCGAACTCGTGCTCGTCAACCTGATCGACAACGCCGTGGGCCACAGCCCACCCGGGAAGACCGTGGAGCTTGCCAGCCGGCGTGACGAGGGAGCCGTGTCGGTGCTCGTCGCAGACCATGGCCCCGGGGTGGCCGCCGGGATGGAGCTCAACATCTTCGACATGCACGTCTCCACGCGGGAACGGCGGCCCTCATCCACTGGCGCTGGTCGGGTTGCCACTCGCCAGGGCCACGGAGTGGGCCTGGCGATCTGCCGCACGCTCATGGAGAGCCTCGGGGGTGAGGTGAGCTACGAGCCGACGCCAGGCGGCGGCGCCACCTTCGTGATGCGGTTCCCACACGGTGCTCGACTCGAGCCTCCGCCCATGTCGCCCGTCCGGGGCCGCGGGTGAAGAATTTGAGGTTCTCGAATCACAAGGCGACTCGGGTGGCGGCTCGCACGGTTGCGGTACCCTGTAGGAAACGACACGGGCACCTCCGCAGCCAGCTT